>CAKKQI010000200.1:2878-5674 GCA_919901895.1 Candidatus Brocadiaceae bacterium
CTGTTCAAACTCTAATGTTTTCATTATTTTCATATCCAGGCGGGCAGTCTGGCGGGTGAGACCTTTTGATTTGAGCATCTCGCCGACGAGGTCATCAGATTGGCTATTAAACAGCGGCTGGTTACAACCGGTAACAAACAGAATAATGAACAGGCAGGCCACGATAATCCGCCTAATCCGCCTAAGGCGGAGGACGGGACAGGCGGGAAAATATTTCATCCCCTCGGTAAACTCAGGGCAGTGAGCATGCCGAACTATCGGCCGAACCGCTTTATCCATGACTTACTTCTCTAACTCCTTAGCCGTCCCTTTCGGAGTATCAATCCCCATACTAAATGTTTTATCAGGATTACCGGCTGTCTGGTTTATTATAGACCAACTCGTATCGTTAGCGACCTTAGGCCAGTCTTCCGGTTCGCCGGTGAGATTATATTTATCCTCTCCGCCGATATCAATAAATAAGGCAATATTAAATAGGTCATAGCGCCAGCTGGATTTTTCGGAATTCTGGAAACCCCGGCTCAGTGTATCCTTGGTGTAGAACTCGTAGGTATCGTTGCCACCGGCCGAAATGAATACGACCACCGAATTATTAACAGCCGAGCCGGTCAGCGAGCCGCCGTTAGCGCCCTTTTTGCCGGTATCAATCAGAGTCGGTGCGCCTTGCTCATCCAGCCAACTCCAGGCCGAAAACCGGTTATCGCCGCCCTTGTCTACGAGCCAGGAAACTGAGACATCGTGCGCGCCGGCCTGCGAAATCGCTTTCCAGGCATGGTAAGTATCATTACCACCTTCATCCAGAAGCATCGTCAACCCCATATGGACGCCGCTGGACTGGACAAAAAATGAACCCTCATAATGATCGTTGCCGGCCTTATCATGCAATATACCTGTAGCGTACCAGTAGGCGGAGGCCTGGGCATAGACGCCGCCTTCATACCAATCATCGCCGGCCAAATCCTGCAATAATCCTGTGCCTCCGGCCATAGAATGACCTCCGGCGATATCGCCTCTCTGTCCAAAGCCCATACCCTGGCAGAAACTATAATTACGCAGGTTATCATGCCCACCATCGGCCCGCATGAAAATCTTGTACGGCTCGGCGACATATTTATCGTTCCCGCCGGTATCGATCAGGCAGCCGTAGCCGCCGGTAAACCCAAACCCTTGGCTGACGTGATAGGCATAGTATTTATCGTTACCACCCTTCTTAATAAGATAAGCGGTTCCGAACGATGCAGCCCCCTGGACTGAGAATCTGCCATCAAAGGTATCGTCACCGCCGCGGGCGATTAGAACACCCACACCGAAATAACACATCCCCTGGGCGCTGTTGACTGCCTTAAAAATATCGTTACCGCCGTTATCAATCAGGAACCCGTAGCCCATCACGCCGGCGCCCTGGGCACAGGGCGTCTTCTCATCAGCGATATAAGAATCATCGCCGGACCAGTCTATCACGGTTGAAACCGGATGCTCCAGTTTCCAACTGGCCGCGGTGGCGCCTTTATAAGTATCGTTACCGGCCAAATCCACAATCAATAAATAATCATCACCTTGGTAGGTATTATTTTCCTGCTTACCATTGAATGCCACCTTGCCGAGTAACGTATTAAACTCAAAGGCGATATGATTGAGGTCTATCTTTGCCGACTCGGTGGGTGTGATAGACTTCTCCGCGGTTGGCGTGTAAACCGGATTATTCAGAAACGCTTCCATATCCATAATTGCCAAAAGGTTCGGCACGGCGCCGGTATAGAGGTCGTCAAAATCAGCCAGTTTCCCCAAATCCCAGTTAATGACGAAATTAGCAGCCAGCTCTTCGTCGTTGACGCTGAAATTTCGGTAGGCGTAATCAAAGGTAAGCGGCCATTTCTCCTTGGGATAATGCCTGAGCGCTCGATCGCGGTAGAACTTCGCCTCGCCGGCCGCATAAATGAATTTGGCAATAGCCAGTTGCACCTCCGGCGGCACTCCTTTTAACGCTCTGAACACCTCGTCTTTTATGGGATCGGTTATCGGCGCGCCGCATCGTTCAGACATTCCTTCCAGCGCCTCCAGAATCGGGTTATCGGTTTTGGGCTTAAAGGCCGGCGCAAATTCTAGGTAAGCCGTAACCTTGCGCCCCATTGACCTAATCGTGGACATCGCAAAAAGTTGGTAGATACCATCCGGTTTATCCACGTTCTTAATCTGGGAATCGGTCAGCGCATAGACGAATTTGGGGAAATCCCAGGGATTTTTCCAGTAGCGGGAAAAATGGGCCTGGACCATCGGCTGCTGGGCCAACAGCCCATCCAGCGTCTGGACGTCAAACCGGGCCGTCTCGCGGGTCAGCCCCTTAGTCTTAAGCGCCTCGGTAACGATGTCGGTCTTGTCGTCAAAATCATCTATGGAAAGCGGTTGTTCCGAAAAGAGATTAGGATTCACTCCAAAAACCAGGGCCAGCGAAATTAATGAAAGATAAAGTTTGCGCAATAATTGCCGATTAGACATCTTTTCTCCCCTATGCCCATTGAGGGCTTTTTTTAGTCATCCACGCGGTCGCACCGGTCGTCCGGCGGGTTGTCCGGGTCATCGATTCCGGGTCAAATAACCCCAAAAACCTTCTTTTGTCATTTTTGACCCCGAATAGATGCCGAAATCATGCCTGAGGCAGAAAACCCGTCCTCTTCCTCTAAATAATTATCCTTTTTTCAACACCCCCACCACTTCCAGTGCATGATGTGTTCCGTAGGCCTGGGCCACGGTAATTTTGGGATCTTTGACCTGCCGCTTGCCGGCCCGGCCCAATAA
>CAKKQI010000201.1 GCA_919901895.1 Candidatus Brocadiaceae bacterium
CATTCAGTATGATGAAATTAAAAAGATAGTCTATAAATGCGATCTTTGCGGCGGCGACCCGGAATGCGTTAAGTGGTGTTATACCGGTGCGATCCAGTTTCCGGATAAAATCAGCCGAATGGTTCAGAAAAAACAGCGTCAGACGGCCATTAAAATCGCCAAAACCGGACAGAGTTCCAGGAAACTAATACCCAGGTAAAATTTTAACCACAAATGAGCAGTTTTATAATCAGAATGTATCCATATTAATTCGTGCTTAACTTCAGGAGTTAAATTTTATGCCGGACGAAAAATTAGGCGGCTACGCCGGTCAGATACTCCGGGTGGATATGACCACCCGAAAAATTACCAAACAGCCGCTGAACCACGAAATCTGCGAACAATACATCGGCGGACGCGGACACGACGCTAAAATAATCTTTGACGAAGTCCCTCCCAAAGCCGACCCGTTAGGACCGGAAAATGTCCTGTGTATCTCCACCGGTCCGATTACCGGACTGTTAGGTCCGACCTCCGGCCGGGTCAATGCCGCCGCCCTTTCTCCCCTGACCGGCATCTACGGTAATTCCAACGCCGGCACCCACTGGGGGCCGGAACTGAAATACGCCGGTTACGATGGTATCATCATTAAAGGCAAATCTAAAAAACCATTTTATCTTTATATTGAAGACGAAAAAGTAGAACTTCGCGACGCCTCTCATCTGTGGGGTAAAGGTATTTTTGATACGGTGCAACAACTTAAAGAGGAATGTGATGAGGAAATTTGCGTGGCGGCCATTGGCCCGGCGGCCGAAAACGGAGTCCTTTACGGCAGTATCATTTTTGATTACTGGGATGCCACCGGCCGGACCGGAATGGGCACCGTGATGGCCAGCAAGGGATTAAAAGCGATTGCGGTCCGCGGGACCGGCGCATTGAAGGTCGCTGATACCAAAAATTATTTGAGAATCGCCCGCGAGGGCTGGGAAGCGGTTCTGAACGACGCCGGCTTCCAGACCGGCGAACATTCTTCGCTCGGTACCGCCATCTGCGTCAACTGGGGCAACGCTCAGGGCTGGTTACCGACCAGGAATTTTCAGGAAAGCCATTTTGAAAATGCCTCTGATATCAGCGGCGAGGCCTTCCGGGATAAATTTTCCACCAAAGAAACACCCTTCCCGGGCGGACGCGCCTGCCCGTCCTGCCCGAACCGCTGTAAAAGATTCGGTAAAATAGAATCCGGTCCTTATGCCGGCACGCGTGGTAATATTGAGTTTGAAGGCATCGGGGCCTTCGGTTCCAAATGCGGAATCAACGACCTGGAAGCCGTTTTTCACGCCTTTATGCTGACGAACGATTACGGAATGGATTGCATCGCCGCCGGTAATATGATTGCCACTTTTATGGAACTTAACAAACATAAATTATTACCTAAAAATATCCTGAACGGACTGGACCTTTCTTTTGGGAATAAAGAAGCGATGATTGAAGCGGTGCACCGAATTGCCAACCGGACGGGTAAATTAGGTGAATTAGGCGGTTTAGGCGCGGCGAAAGCTACGAAAAAAATATCACCGGAAGCGACCAAATATACTTCATCAATTAAAGGGATGGACACGATTGCCTGCGACCCCCGCGTGGCTAAAGGGTTCGGGTTCACTTATGCGGTGTCCAGTCGTGGTTCGGACCACCTGCGCGCCCACCCGGTCTTTGAAATGATTGGGATGCCTAAGGAAATCGGGAAAGAACTCTTCGGCTCGGCCGAATCAACCGAACTGACCAAATACGGCGGCAAGGTTAATATGGTTCTGTGGCATGAAAATCTCGCGGCGGTAACGGATTCTATGGGCTCGTGCCGTTTTATGCACGCTTCTTATTACGCCCAGTATCCGATTCCTGAATTACTTTATAAATACGGAGCGAAGCGGAGTCCCGATAAACATCGGGGCGGCAAAACCAAAAATAAAATACCATCCATAAAATACCACGAATGGCTCAGTGCGGCCACCGGGATTAAATATACCTATGAA
>CAKKQI010000202.1 GCA_919901895.1 Candidatus Brocadiaceae bacterium
CCTGCGCACGATTTATGAATTGAACAAGAAATACGGGTTTAAGAAGTTTATTATCGTAGTGCCGAGCATCGCCATCCGCGAAGGCGTGTTAAAGAACCTGGAAATCACCCACGAGCATTTCCAGAATCTCTACGAGAAAACGCCGGTCACCTTTCAGGTCTATGATTCCACCAGGGTTTCCTCGCTCAGGGGTTTTGCTCTGAGTAACAACATTCAGATACTGGTGATTAACATTGATTCATTCGCCAAGGACGAGAATATCATCAATAAGCCTAATGACAAGCTGACCGGTAAGAAGCCGATAGAGTTTATCCAATCCACCAAGCCCATCGTGATAGTGGATGAGCCGCAGAATATGGAGACGGAAATCCGTAAGAAAGCCATGGCTAACCTGAATCCGAGTTGTACCCTGCGCTATTCAGCCACGCACCGGGATTTGTATAATCTGGTCTATAGTTTGAATCCGGTCAAGGCCTATGATTTGGGGTTGGTAAAACAGATAGAGGTTGATTCGGTCGTTACCGAAAAGGATTCCAACCGGGCATTTATAATATTGGAAGATGTGAAATCAGTTGCCAAGACCAAGATAAAGGCCAGGGTGAAAATAGATTGCGAGACGAACAAGGAGGTGGTTCGGAAATCAATCACGGTGAAAGTGGGCGATGATTTATACGAGTTGTCCAATAAGCGTGAATTATACAAGAGCGGATTTGTGATTAATTCCATAGATGCGGCGAACGGGTGTATTGAATTATCCAATGGGGATGTACTTTATAAAGGCGAATCCAGAGGCGCCCTGCAGGATGCGGTGATGAAGGTCCAGATGCAGAAGGCCATCAAAGAGCATTTTGACAAGGAGCAGAAATACCGGGATAAGGGCATTAAGGTGCTGTCGCTATTCTTTATTGACCGGGTGGCCAACTACCGTTCTTATGACGAGGCCGGGAATCCGGTCAAGGGCAAGTTTGCCCTGTGGTTTGAGGAGATATTCAATGACATATCGACTAAGCCGGATTATAAGGGCCTGATTCCCTTTGAGACCGACAAGGTCCATAACGGCTATTTTGCCCAGGATAAAAAGGGAATGTTCAAGGATTCGTCCGAGAAGCGGGAGACCCAGGCGGATGACAATACTTATAAACTGATTATGCAGGATAAGGAAAAACTGCTGGATATCAATAATCCCTTGCGGTTTATCTTCAGCCACTCGGCCTTAAGAGAGGGATGGGACAGTCCGAACGTCTTCCAGATTTGCACGCTGAACGAAACCAGGTCAGAGATGAAAAAGAGGCAGGAAATCGGCCGGGGAATGCGCCTGGCCGTGAACCAGTCCGGAGACCGGATACAGGATAAGAATATTAATAAACTCACCGTGATTGCCAATGAAAGTTATGAAGAATTTGCAAGTAAGTTGCAAAAGGAGATTGAAGAAGATTGCGGCGTGGAATTCGCCGGTAGAATCAAGAACAAGAATAACCGGGTTAAGGTCAACTTGCGCAAGGGATTTGAGTTAGACAAAAATTTTCTTGATTTATGGAACAGGATAAAACACAAGACCACTTACCGGGTGGAGTATGAAACCGCGGCATTGATTAAAGACGCCTCAAAATTAATAAATGACATACCTCTTATTACCAAACCGGCTATCAGGTCAACCACGGTGGATATTGAAATGGGTAAAGATGGCGTGAGGACTTCTATCACGAGGGAAACCGTCGGTAAGGCAGAGTACAGTTTTATAGAAATTCCTGATATTCTGGGATACATCCAGTCCAAGACCGAATTAACCCGGTCAACCATTTTGAAGACACTCAAAAAATCGGCGCGATTACCGGAAGCAATGAATAATCCGCAGTTATTCCTGGATTTAGCCGTGAGCGGAATTAAAAACGTCTTAAATAAATTGATGATTAACGGCATTAAATACGAAAAAATCGGCGGCCAGGAATATGAAATGCGGTTATTTGAAGACAAAGAGATAGAGACGTATCTTGATAATCTGTATGCGGTCACAAAACCGGGCAAAACTATCGCCAATTATGTGGTGATTGATTCTCTGTCCGAGCCGGAAAAACAGTTTGCCGAAGATTGCGAGTCAAACGAGAATGTTGAGTTCTATATCAAATTGCCGAGATGGTTCACGATAAAGACGCCGATTGGCGATTATAACCCGGATTGGGCCTTGATATTCAAGAACGAAAAGAAATTATATTTTGTGGCGGAAACAAAATCCACGGATAGAGAATTTAATTTAAGAGAATCCGAAGGATTAAAAATTAAATGCGGGAAATCACACTTTAAGGAATTTGAGGACGTGGAATATAAAGTGGTTAGCAAGGTGTCTGAGTTAATTTAGAGACTCTAACAAAACCCCCATTCCGTCATTGCGAGGAGCCCCGCTAAAAGCGGGATAAACTCCGCGACGAAGCAATCCCATAAATTTGAGATTGCCACGCCCCGATAAATCGGGGCTC
>CAKKQI010000203.1 GCA_919901895.1 Candidatus Brocadiaceae bacterium
GGCAAGTCACAGCCGGAATGTCCGACCGGATGGCCCCCCCCCAGAACAAAAAACCGGTAATGGGTATTACCATAGACTTGGAATGGAAAGAACCGGGCTGCCGGATATTAGAGGTCGTCTCAAAGTTACCGGCCGACCAATCCGGGCTAAAACCGGGCGACGTTATCACTAAAGTGGATGCCCAGTTGATTACCACGCCGCAAGACCTTTTTACATTGCTGGGAACAAAAAAACCCGGGGACGAAATAAACATATTAGTTTCACGCGACCGCCAGTCGCTGACATTCAAGATTAACTTGGCCGGCCAACCGGAAGGGATGTCCGAACAAACACCGAACAACAAACCGGAAGGCATGGGCGGAATGATGGGCAACCTTTCAAACGGAGCCACCGGTGAGATTCTATCGCCCGAAGAATCTGATATCGCTCAACAGGAAACCATCAAAACGATTGAAAAAGTCCGCGGTCTCAAATTTAAAGAACCGGTTAATTATCAAATCCTCCCCTTTGATAAATTTGAAGCCGCTTTGAAACGGGACTCTAGTAAAGAATCGCACTCGGCCCGGAATGTCCCGGGCTTCTATCGCTGGACGGAGAAAACGCTTTACCTCCAGGAAGCGCCGCCTTCCGCCCAACTAGACGGTGTCCGGATCCATGAAACATTTCATGCCTTGCAAGACCAACTATTCAATCTAGAAAAATTACACCTTCAGGCTAAAACAACTGATGCCGACAATGCTATCCGAGCGCTGATTGAAGGCGATGCAACCTTGATGTTCATTGAATGCCTGCCGAACAGCAAGGCCGGGGTAATGATCGAAAAAAGCCCCCTGGAAATGATGGGCGGAAAAATACAGTATGACAACAGTGGCCAAGGTGCCGTGGGTATGATTCAACGATCTTTTGATTATTCTATTGCTGCAAAATTCGTTAAAGCCATTAAAGAGAAAAAAGGCTGGGCCGGGGTCAATGCCTTATACACCAACCTGCCCGGTTCAACTGAACAAATACTCCATCCGGAAAAATATCTCAGCCAGGAACAGCCGATTGATGTCAAACTACCTAATATCAGCCGAGAACTTGGTGGAAATTGGCGTTTGAGCGGCGTGGATGTCCAGGGTGAATTTGAAATCTATTTAAATTTACTCAGTCATAGTTCCACCGGGCCGAAAGCGGCTGATTACGCCGCCGGATGGGCGGGCGATTACGTAATGGCCTATGAAAATAACGACCGGTCTTTTGTCACCGCTAAAACCGTCTGGGATACTCCCAAAGACAGCCTTGAATTTTTTGAAGGCTCAAGATTGCTGTTGGCAGAAAAATTTCCTCAGGCACTCCAGGAAATTAAAACAGGACCGGAAAACAGCGTTCTGGTTACCTGGACGCAAGAAGACCAAACCACCGGTCTTTATTTTACTCCGGGCGAACGATCAATCCTGTTGATCGGTCAGGCTCCAGCGTCTATTTTCTCTCAGGTATTTAAATTAATCGGTTCGGCGGCTGAAATGATACCCAGCCGGGATCAAATCAGGCCTGAGAGTAAAGAAGCCCAAGCAATTGCCGCTTTGCAACAAATGACTTTAACTAAAGTCTATGACAGTTTTCTTGACCTGAATACTTATGAGATCATTGATTTTGATACTTTAGTCCAAAGATTAAAAAATATCCAGGTAATTTACGTGGGCGAAAACCATATTAACCCGGACCATCATCTGTTACAGTTAAATATTTTAAAAGCGCTGTATCAGAATAACCGCAAAGTGGCTCTGGGGATGGAATTCCTGAAGCGGGCTAACCAGACTGACCTGGATGATTTTACCGCCCAAAAAATAAGTTTTCAGGAAGTTACACCCCGCATCAAAGGCGGTTTTTCGACAATCTATCAACATTACGAAGAACTTTTAAAATTTGCCGGTGAGAACAAAGTGAAATTAGTCGGCTTGAGCGCGCCGGATGAACTTGAAAATAAACTGCGCAGCGAAGGTCGGGATAAACTAACCGAGGAGGAAAAAAAACTGATCGCCCAAGATATTGATACCGGCAATCCGGACCATAAAAGATACGTAATCAATCTTTTCCAGCCAATGATGGCCGGCGGAGTGATGGATCAAAACCAGAAAATAATTGAACAATTTTATATCCGGCAATGTATCAGGGACGAAACGATGGGTGAATCGGTTGCGAATTATCTGAAATCACAATCCGGTAATGACACCGCTCAGATCATAATTATAGCCGGAAATGGGCATGTTGAATACAAGTTTACTATTCCGGACCGAGCGGCCAAACGATTCCCTATGCAATTTCAAACAATTATTCCGATTGACGTTGACAGTAAAACTAATTTTGGTAAACTGATTACCGAGAATAAAGGCACCGGTGATTTTATCTCGTTTTGTAAACCCATTCCGGTTTCAAGTAATGACCAATCGGAAAACATGTCCCGAGAGAAAAAACCGCTCTTGGGTATTACGCTTAATCCGGACCGGGATCAGAAAGGTTGTCAGATTAATGAGGTTGTAGTCGGATTGCCGGCCGCCCGGGCCGGGCTGCAGGCCGGAGATGTCATTATTAAAATCAACGAAAATTTAATCAACAACCAGGATGATCTGCAAGCATTCCTGAAAACAAAAAAAACCGGAGATGAAGTAACCATATTAGCTCTGCGCGGAATGGAACAAATAAAATTAAATCTTAAACTTGGAGAATAATGCGGAATAAATATTGCTGTTTATTATTAGTTTTATTAGCCGGTTGCGGTTCAACCCGCGCCGCCCGCGAGGCGCAGCAAACTACCAATATCCCGGCCGGCGAACGAACCGTTACGGCCGCGGAAATCGGGTTAACTAACACGACAACTCTGACCTTAGAGCAGGCCTTATCAATCGCCCTGACTTATCACCCGTCTATTATTCAAAGTAAACAAAGTTTTTTAATTACCCGGAAACAATTTCAGGATGCCATCGCCGGTCGTTTACCATCAATTGACAGCAGCCTTAGCGCTAACATCGGCACGGGTAACACCGAAATTAAATCATCCGATAATGAAAACGATTCTTCCTATTCAGCCGGTCTTTCCTTAAGCCAATTAATTTATGATTTTGATAAGACGCCGGCTTCAATCAGGCAATCTTATGAAAATCAACTGGCGGCCGAATCAAATCTCCGGGCGGCCGAAAACGAAGCGGCTTATAACGTCCGCCAGGCATTTTACAACCTGGTTAAACAGGAAGCCTTGGTCAAAGTGGCTGAAGAAAGCGAACAACAATATCAAGTACGTTTAAATCAGGCAAAACGTCTGGTGGAAGTCGGACGGCGGATTAAATATGATCTTACCAAAGCAGAAGTTGATTTAGGCAATGCCCGGCTGACCTTGGTCAACGCCCGTAATAATTTAAAAACCGCTCGGGCGGTGCTTAATAACACCTTAGGCCTGGCTGAGGAACCGGGTTACCGGATCCAGTCAACCTCAAGCGGAGCGGTTGAAGAATTTAACTATGACCTGACTGATTTAATCAAGTTAGCCCGGCAAAACCAACCGGAATTAATCGCCCAGACCGCCCGGGTGCGAGCGGCTTCAGCCGGAATTGATAAAGCCGTCGCCGATTTATTCCCGTCCCTCTCATTAAGCGGAAGTTATAATTGGGCCGGCGAGAATCTTCCGTTAGTCTGGAACTGGGCTTTAAGTCCGGCCTTAGGATTTAATATTTTTAAAGGGTTCAAAAAAACCAGCCAGATTGACCAGGCCGTCGCCGGTTTAAAATCAGCCCGGGCGAAACAGTCGGAATTAGAACAGAAAATTTATTTAGACCTGAGCCGGGCCATGGCCCAGCTGGCCGATGCCCGGGAACGGTTATCAATTACCAGATTAATCGTTCGGCAGTCCGAAGAAAATTTAAAACTGGTGCAGGAAAGTTATAAAATCGGCAAGGCCTCATCGGTAGAATTAACCGACGCGCTGGTAACCCTGACTAATGCCCAGACCCAGCTGGTTCAAGCCCAGTTTGATTATCAGATTGCCTTTGCTTTAATCAAAAAAACTATTGGAGAAAAATGATCTTATGAAACGATTTGTTGTTATCTTGGTTATAATAATCTTACCGATTCTCGGATGGCTGGGCTGGTACTGGTTTGCCGGAAATAATAATAAGATAACGTACAGGTCGGCTAAAGTGGAAAAGGGGAACATTATCCAGACCGTCAATGCGACCGGGACCATTCAGCCGATTAAACTTGTTCAAGTTGGCACGCAGGTGACCGGCCCGATTACTAAACTTTACGTTGATTATAACTCGCTGGTTGAAGAAAACGCATTGATTGCCCAGATTGACCCAGCGGTTTATGAAGCGCGGGTGGCTCAAGACGAAGCAAATCTAATTAAAAGCAAAGCCGAAGTTGAACGCGTCCAGGCAAATTTAATTCAAGCGGAAAAAGAATTAGTCCGCGCCAACGAACTGGCTCAGCAAGACCTGGTGGCTCAATCGGAACTAGATGCGGCCGTCGCAACCCGCGACGGATTAGCAGCCCAATTTAAAATAGCCCTGGCTTCGGTCGAACAGAATAAATCAACTCTTCGGATGTCCGAAATAAATCTGGCGTATACCACCATCAAATCGCCGGTAAACGGCACTGTCATCTCCCGCAAAGTAAATGAAGGACAAACTGTAGTCG
>CAKKQI010000204.1 GCA_919901895.1 Candidatus Brocadiaceae bacterium
CTTCAAAGAAGGTTACCGGACCGGTCTCCAGCGTGAGTTTTGTAGAATTGGTGATATAAAAGGAATTCATCAGACGCGGGGAGATATTTGACCGGTAATAAAGAACTTTGTTGCCTTCTACTTCATCCGTAATGATCGGCACCATTGCGGCTTTGTGCCGGCTGATAGAAACAGAACTCTTTGAGTCATAGGAAAATAATTCGCCGACCTGAACACCTGTAGCAAGTGAACTGACCGAACTCAGAAGCATTTCAGTCATAGAAGGTTGTGATTTCGGTGAGGCTGATGGTACAGGCATCGGACGAGATAACCCTTTACTCAAAAACTCACTGTCTTTTTCCATCTCATTAGACTCCTCTAAAACCTGATAACTTTCCCCTGCTGGAGCGAATTGTTCCGGATCAAACAACGCCCCGACCAGTGGAATGATACTGGTTAAACTAATCACCGGCCTTTGCGGATAATACGAGGTGTAAAGGTCCATACTGAAAGAAATGGGATTACCGGCAACAAAAGACATCTGGACATTTTCCCAATCTTCATCAGTAGGATTTTCTAGAATTGCCCATCCCTGTAAGAACGGTTTCTTTTTCTCCCCCTCAGGCATTATCAGGCGATAGGAGGTCTTCCAGATCGGCATCTCAATCAGGTATCCGATCTTGATATCCCGTTCTCCCTTACCCAAACAATTCAGTTTTACCTGCTTGCGGTCGGTGTATTTGGAATTGAGATAGATATCCAAAACGCGTTTCAGGTCTTTTTGAATCGGGTCGTCTAAAAGTTTGAGCGAACTTATCTCCAAGAGATTAAACGGTTTAATCTCACCCTCTTCAGTGAGTAAAACAAACTTATAAGCGGTTATGGCCATATTATCCACTCTTTGCACGACCGGTTCAATACCTAAGATATTTCCGCGGGCCGTATCATTGCCGATTTTTACTTCCACCTTGGCGCCTTTTAGTTGTGCCAAAAACTGGGTCAAAGCCGCACCTTCAGGCACCCGGATAAGGATGTTTTCCAGTTGCTTGTCAATCGGGTCCTTGGAGTCATAACCTACGGTCGTAATCCTGCCCCCGCCTTCATCAATGGCAAAAAGAGAGGTCAAAAGGTCTTTCATCTGCTCCGTCTTAAAATCTAATGTAATGGTGGCATCGCCTTTGACTGTCCCGGTCCGCTCAAAATAACCCATCCCGTGTTTGTAAAGAACAATCTTAGTAACCTTAGGCGAGACGGTTTCCTCTTTATCCTGCGCCCAGACTGTTCCGCCATCGGGGTTGGGGTTGCCCATAATGAGCAACAATACTGCTAGTCCCGTTATCAGCAGGACAATCCATTTTTTTCTCCCGATGTTCATCGGGCCGCTTCGCTTCGCCATATTCTTTCCCTCCTATTATAATTTATACCCTTAAATTTTTAACTTATTTATTATATTAGACGTAATTATATCTCAAAAGTGCGGAAAAATTTTAGATTTTTAATAAAATTTGTAACACGCCTATTAATCTCGCATTATTCATAAATTCAGATCAACTACCCGGAAAATTAGTAGACAACGAACTTTATGTTCGTTGATGTCAATTATCCGCAAATTCAAATGTTATGAACCATAGTAATAACAGTTAATCTTATCTTATGGTTTGACATGGCCAGTTTATTTTATTATACTATAATTTTTACCCTTTAAAAATTATATGGATGAAAAAGAACTACTATATAAATGTAAGCAAAGCGACCCTGAAGCCTTTAATCAACTGGTCCTCCGGTATCAGGATCGGATATTTAATCTGGCCTATCGCTTGCTGGGGCATTATCAAGAGGCCGAAGACGTCTGCCAGCAATCTTTCATCAATGCCTATTATCATATCAAAAATTTCCAGGAAAAATCAAGTTTTCTGACGTGGGTTTATAAAATTACCGTTAATCTGTGTTACAGCGCTCAAAGGAAAAGAAGCCGCCAGCCGGTTTCTATTCCCTTGCAAGGAAACGAATTCCCGGCTGAAACTAACCCGGTTCAAAATTGCCCCCCCTCTGATTCTAATCCGGTTAATTTTTCAAATAATCCGGGACAGCAATTGGAAAATAATGAAAGAAATCAGACCGTTCAAAAAGCGCTTAATTTGCTGGAAGAAAACCTTCGGACGGTGGTAATTTTGCGTGATATTGAAGGCCATTCTTATGCCGAAATAAGCCGGATCTTAAACCAGCCGGTGGGAACAATCCGGTCCCGGCTGGCTAAAGCCAGGGAAGAATTAAAGATGAGATTATTGAAAAATCCAATAATCTCACCCTGATGGCGTGCCCTGGACGCCGGAAGGGTCTTAAAATAATTTGTTGTAACTATCATATTTTTTCGCATTTTTTGAGATTTAAAGCGTCTAATAAATGGAACGAGGTTAAAAATATGGAATGTTTGGATGCTAAAAAATTATTATCGGCTTATCTGGATGGCGAATTACCGGCGGCCGAGACCAGGGAAGCAACGGAGCATCTCCGGACCTGCCAGCCCTGCACCAGAGAACTGGTGGCGCTGCGGAAAGTAACTGGATTATTACAATCACTGCCGCCGGTTAAGGCCCCTGAATACTTAGCGAAAAATATAAAAGCGCATTTAGAGAGCCAACCACAACTTGGCCCGCAGCAGGCGGGGGCGGAGTTTGAACCGGCCCCGATGACATCGGAACCGGCGCCGGCTAAAAAGACCACCTCATCAGCGGACAAGCCCGGATGGTTTATCCGTTACCGATTAGCCGTTGGCGGTCTGGCGGCGGCCGCGGCCGTTTTGCTAGTCATTTATACCAATCTTACCTATTTTTCAAACCAGTCACCCCCGCCAGAGACGAGACAAGTACCATCAATGACTCCCGAACCATCAGCCAGATTAGACCGTGATACCGCAGGTGAATTGGTTAAACAACCATCGACAGCAAAAGACGCGCCCGCTCCGAAAGAAAAAGCGGACCCTTTTAAAGCGAAAACTTTAAGAAAGCGGGCGGCACCTTCTCCTGATGATAAAAAAACCGACCCGGAAATTTCTATGACTCCGACACCGGCTCCGGCACCCCAACAGGTCTCGCCTTTGACGGAACAAGTTGAAAAAACCGGGGAATATTTAGAAGAAGAGAAAAGAATAGACGGGCGATCGCTCTCAAAAACAAAAGAACTTAATCAAGAACAAATTTTCGGAGGAACTCAGCGGGAATCATCCCCGCCGGTCCGGACAGAAACAAGCACTTTAGAACCAGAAACGGATGATCCCGAAATCGGAAACGTTTTATCTCAGACCATTCAAATCACCTGCTCTGATTTACTGCTCTGCGAGGCGCAGGTTAATCGGGTAATTAATGATACCCTTAATGTAACAAATAAAGACGGCTTAAATGATAGACCGAAAGGTGACCGCGGGAATAATGAAGAAAACGCTTTGGCTCAATCCGCGCCGGAATCTGCACCGGAAAGTCCGAAAGAAAGGTCCCCAACTCCTCCTCAATCCATCTTACCGAATACCCCCACGGTTAGATTAGAGCAATTAGAGACAGATAAATCGTCTGAAATAACCGTTACTCAAAAAAAAATTCATCAAGATGAGAAAAAAACTGTTCAACTCCGTTTCCTGGTACCGCTGGAACAAAAAGAACAGATTATTGCGCAGTTAAAAAAACTGGGGCAGGTAAAAATTGATGAACGGGCACTGGCGGGGCAAGTTGGGAAAGACTTCTTATCAAAACAGGAAGCAGAGTTGGATTCAATTAAAACACCGGGAACAACCTCAGATTTAGTAGAACTGATTATTATCCTGGAACAAGAATAACGATAAATTATGAATTATCAGTTATAAATTACGCATAGAAGAATATTCTGAAATAAAAAAGGACAGGTCCCTATCTATCAAATAGAAATGGAACCTGTCCTTTTTTGTAATTATTTAGCCGTTTGAAGTCTACGACACTGAAGAGGACGGGCTTCCCCCCGCTTCGCTTGGCGAGGCCGGGGAGGCGGGTCTGCCTTAGGCATGAAAGCCCGTCTTCTTCCTCATATTTCAAACGGCTAAATAATTACCCTTTTTTTATAAATATAATTA
>CAKKQI010000205.1 GCA_919901895.1 Candidatus Brocadiaceae bacterium
GAAAAAACGCCTTAAAACGGCAGGGCCCGTATTTTTCTTAAAAAGCGGATTGCGGTTTAACGCCCACGATATTATTATGAAGAAGGTCAATCAGGGCTTTGTTAAAACGGGTGATGCAGGCGGCGGCGGATTTGTCATTGCGCGCTTGAGCCGGACGGAATTGAGCCGGAATTAAATCAAGCCGGGGGTCCAGCCCGACAATAATCCGGCTATTTTTTTGTTTAATCTGCTTGATTAACCGGTCGGCAAAATTATTCATCGTAAAATTTTAGGCTAAAAATTTTACGCTATCTTAACATAAAAGAAATGACGTTGTCAAAAATATTTCAATTCTAATGTAGCAAAGCGCCGAAAAGATTTTTGACTTGGTTGAAAACAGGGTTTATTTTTTTGTTAAGCAAGCGGGCGATTTTTGTTACGATTCGGTGTTGGCGCGCGGTAAAAATAACCGGTCCTTTTAAATATTTTCCGGTTGAATCAGACCCGCTTATTTTAAGCAAAGTTTGTTTTAATGAGTCAATCCCTTGTCCGGTTAAAGCCGATAGGCAAACGGCTTCTTTTTTTAATAGAGATTTTAAATCAGTGAGATTAATTTTCAACGGACGGTCTATTTTATTGATTACCGGAATAAACGGCTTATTTTTTAATAAAGTGATTAGTGATTTATTCCCGCCGTGGCGGGACGGGACGGAGCCGTCAAATAATAAAATAATAAGGTCGGCTTGCTTAATCTGGCGTTTGGTTTCCCGGATACCAAGTTTTTCGATAATTAGCTGTGAGGCGACGGTATTTTTTGAATTCAATGGTTTGAAAAACCGTGGTCGGCCGGATATTTTCCTGACGCCGGCGCTGTCAACCAGACGGAAGGGGATTTCTTCAAGAGCCGTAAGTTCCTCAACCGCATCGCGGGTGGTCCCGGGGAGGTGGTGCGTGACGACCCGTTCTTTTCCCACGAGATAGTTAAAAAGAGTGGATTTGCCGGTATTGGGGCGTCCGGCAATAAGAATCTTTTTTGGTTGGCATAAAGACAGGCCGAAATCGGCCGTGGCGAGTAAATATTTTATCTCCTTAAGAAGCCGGTGGTGGAGTATCTCATTTCCGGTGAGCGAAACCGGTCGGCCGGCGAGGGAGGTAAGTTCCTTGATTTTTCGGGATAAAGCGCCCTGGTATTGTGATAATAATACTTCGGCGGCTAATTTCGTTTTTGCATCCATTAACGCCATCAGGGCTTCTTGTCGGCACCGGTCAATTTTACCTGTTTTAGGCGACAGGTTAATTAATTGTTTTGTAGAAATCTGTTTGGTTCCCAGGCGCTTCAAAACACGAATAATTTTTCTGGTAATAATTATTCCGCCGTGGCAGTTAATCTCAACGGTTTCCAGTCCGCTGAAACTTTTCCGGGACGGAATCAGCCGGATAATTACTTCATCAATTTTTTCGTGGTAGCCACCATCCCGTGAAGGGTTGTTTCGGGCGATGGTTCCTAGATAAATCCGGTTGGTAGCAATCCCGCCGTGGCGGGAAAATTTATGTTTTGGTTGGAACACTTTACGAATAATAGATTGGGATTCCGGCCCGATGATCTGGATGATACTAATGCCGCCTTCGGTCGGTGCGGTGGAGAGTGTCACGTAAGTTTTAGAAGCAAGCATATCTTAGAATCTATAAGTATTTTTGGTTTTGAGGTAGGCGAGCAACAGGCCTTCCAGGGTTAAGCCGGGGATAAATTGTTGGATTTTAGGAAGGGCTGTTTTGAATAATTCGGCATCACGGCCGGTGGCGACGATTTTAGGTAATCGGTGGCCGGTATCCAGTTCTTTAATAATTTCGTCAATAATTTGATTGGCCAGTCCGATCGTGCCGAAATAAAGTCCGGCCTGCATCGCACCAGTGGTATTTTTACCGATTGGTCGGGTAGCGATTTCAGGTTTAATTAACGGCAATAAAGCGCAATCACGGTGTAATCCCCGGGCCATCAGGTTAATCCCGGGGGCAATCACTCCGCCCAGAAATTCACCACGTTGGGAAATTACATCAAAAGTAATGGCGGTGCCGAAGTCAATAACTACGGTCGTTTGTTTGGTGCGTTCATAGGCCGCGATGGCGTTCAGGATCCGGTCGCTGCCGACTTTCTCCGGTTCGTCCACCAGGACCGGGATGGGCGATTTAAAATCCTTATTAAACTGGAGCGGTTTAATCCGGAACACGCGGCGGACCCACTGGTTGAGGGTCGGATTTGTCCTCGGGCGGGTGGAAGAGATTAAGCCGGTCCGGACGGAAGAAACTATTTCCCCGGGGCTTAAGGCATCCGGCCCCGCCCCGATTTTATCGGGTCCCGCTGTGGTCTTTACCATCCCGCCAGGCGGGGATGACGGGGTAATCTTAATATTTCTTTTCCATTGTTTTAAAAAGGTGTTCAATTGCCGGTGGGCAATGTTTTCCTGAGCCACTAATTGTTGGTTACAAGTGAATATTCCGAAATGAATATTGGTATTGCCGATATCAATGGCTAAGATTAATTCAGGCATAAACACGAAACCCCGAAATAAAGAAATCACGAAATAAGGAAAACGTTAATCGGAAACACGAAACCCCGAAATAAAGAAGATGCGAAAACACCTTTGGGGTTTTCGTGTTTTAATTTACTATCCTTTTTATCTCCAAAATTGGTTTGGCGAAATTAAGCAACAGGGCTATTTTTAATTCCATTGCTTTTAAATACGACTTGACTACAACAAAATGAATATTCTCTAAATTTCGTACGGCTTTTAACTCTACTATTATTTCGTTTTCGATAAGTAAATCTAATCGATGATTTCCAATTAATTGTTTTTCATAATAAATTTTTATATCTTTTTGTCTTTCAAATTTTATATCTTGTTTATTTAATTCCAGGCATAATGCTTCTTCGTATAATGACTCTAAAAAACCAGGTCCAAGTGTTTTATGAACTTCAATCGCAGCATTTATTATTTTTTTGGAGAGATCTTCAAATTTATATTTCCCAATCACTTTTGTCTGCTCCGATTCTTTCTGGTTTTAGCAGCAACTCTAATAAAATTTGTATGCGAGATTGTTACGTCCGAAATCAGTAGCGGTTCAGGGATCGTTCCGCTGAAACGGGAACAGCCATCACGAGGATGGCACCGTTGGCGCCAGACGAAACAATTTACTAAAACTTTCTTGGAATTACGGGGCCAATATTTTTTCTACTTTCCGGCTTTCGATTTTTCGTATTTTACAGCTTTTGTGTACAGGTTTTATGTGATACTTTCGATTTTTCGTATTTTCGGGCTTTCGTGTTTAGAGTTTGTAATTAAAATCTTCCGGTTTGCTGGTATGCATAATTCCCCGCAATTCCAGTCTTAATTCTTCCGGTAAATCGGAAGCGGCCAGCGCGTCTTCAACGGTGATGATTTCATTTATACATAATTCTTTCAATGATTGATTGAATGTCTGGTTGCCGTAATAACTGCCTTCCTGGATGGCTTTATACAACTCCCGTGTTTGTCCTTTGTAAAGTAATTCTCTGACTGTGGGAGTGTTAACCATCAATTCCACCGTCGGCACTAGGCCTTTCTCGTTTTTAGTGGGGACCAATCGCAGGCAGACGATCCCGGTTATGAGAAGGGCTAATTGTTCCTGCAATAATTGATGCTGGTGGGGCGGAAAGAAGTTAATGATTCTTTCAATAGTTTGA
>CAKKQI010000206.1 GCA_919901895.1 Candidatus Brocadiaceae bacterium
TCCGTGGAATAAGTCATCTGGTATTCTTTCCAGCCGGCCTCTTCACTATAAACCACCCTTTGATCCGGCCGGAGGAAAAATAAGCAGGCAATTATTACCGCCAAAAACACCGTGAGTAAAAGTTTGCGATTCATTGTTTTTCTCTCTTTTTCATAAATTTTCATGCCAAAAATTTATATTTAAAATATACCACAAAAATAGCGCTAAAACCACTAAAATTATCTTTTGAAGTTTCAGACCTGATTTTTTAATTACTAAATATAATGACCATAAAGTTCCAACCGTCATTAAAATTAGCGGAAGATAATTTTGTAAAAATTCGCCCGGACTTGATGAAACAAGAGAATTGTCGGCCACGGCGGCTATTCCAAAAAATTGCCAGTTCCAGCCGAACGGATCAAGTAAGGCCGGCCCGATTTTTTCAAAATTGCCCAGGAAATGCTTGACGACCAGCGCCAGATTATAAAATAATACCAGCGGTACCGCCAGGTGAATTAATTTCACTTTAAATAAGTTGCGGATAAGATAAATTCCCACCCAGGTTAAAAACGTGACGGACAGTACCAGTAATACGGAAATCCATCGCTCGTTGAAACCGGTTTTCTCCGTGAAAAGACCGGTGAAATAAAACCCTTGGGAACCGGTAAAAAAACTGTGGAGGGTGATCAAACCAAGAAGCAACATAATTAAAAATTCTTCAGCCCCCGATAATCCGCCCCGCCCTATCTGGGCGGACGGGACAAGCCGGCTAACCGATTCTGATTTGGAATTTACCTGATTATTCAAATCACCGCCAAAAGAACGGAGATTAAGAGAGATATTGTCTCTGGGGCAGGTATGAATACATTCGGTACAAAGAATACAATAAGTATTAACTTTCATCTCGCCCGGGTATTCAAAAACCGGGCAGGCCTTTCCGTGTTTGTTTCCGTTAATACAATCCTTGGATTGGCACATCCGGCAGACGTCTTTATCTTTACTACGCAGTTCTAAAGGAGACAGGAGTGAATATAATCCGCTGATTACTCCAACCGGACAGGCAGAGCGGCAAAAAGATTTTCTGCGAAAAATTATGGCTGAAATTACAGCCGCGGTTAAAATAAATAAGGCGACGTAGGCCGTCATCCGGGGATTGGTCGTAATCCCAGCCGTATATTCCAGCAGTACTAAAAAAATTAGCAACCAGGCCGGCAGGTATATTTTCTCCCACCAGCGGGGATATTTCAGATTCAGTGAAAAAATAGCAGGAGATACGTCGTTATCCGGCGCTAATCGGGCCGCTTCGGTCCTTTGAAAACCTTTTTGCTGCACCCATTCCGCAATCGTATTCCAGGGGCAAACCAGGCACCAGATTTTACCCAGAAACAAAACTAAAAAACTGATGGCGGTTAACCAGATGATACCGGTAAAAACGGTGGCGACATTACGATAAATTCCACCGACCAGACCGGCATAAATTATTAATATAAAAAGAAAAACTATTGCCAACCGGATGATAAAAATAAACCGGCGGCTGGTTAGTATTTTTCTGATGAAGCCGTATTGAAGCAGGTCGGTTTTCATTATGGTTTCCATGTTAATGATTACACAGATTATTCGCCAAAGGACGAATCTCCGCCAGAAGACGGATCAGTCCTTTTAGCCGTAGGACTAAATCAGTCCCTTTGGCTGACGGCTGAAGTCCTCCACTTGCTTTCTTCTTGTTCGTCGCAGATAAAAAACCATAATGAATACCCCGGACAAAATCGTTCCCAACGTTACTAAATAAGGCAGATTAAACGGCGCACGACCTAACGGCAAATAAAATTCGCTGTTGATCGGACCTGTCTCGG
>CAKKQI010000207.1 GCA_919901895.1 Candidatus Brocadiaceae bacterium
CTTTTGACAGTTCAATTTATTTCTCTTCCAATGGCGGCGAAAATTATTGGAAATCTTTTTTGACCGACCGTCCGAAATATAAGCCTACGGAAACTATTAATTTCTTGGGATTTCTGAATCCCAGATATGGTGCGGCTAAACCTGATTGTTGGCAGCGGGGGAATTCTTTCTCACGCCCCGCGCCGGGTTCAGTCAATGATAATGATGATTGATGCTTACCAACCGATTGAAGTGACCACGCTTTCCGTGGACAGTATTTTTATGATGCCGCATCTCGGTGTTCTTTCCACGGTCCATGATAAAGCCGCGACCGATGTTTTTGCCCGCGATTGTATGATTTATCTGGGTAGCTGCGTGTCCGTAATGGGTGAAGGAAAAATCGGTGAAAAATGCCTGGAATATAAAATCACTTTTCCGGACGGTAAAGTGGTGGAAGACTCAATGCCGTTCGGAGAGTTAAAACTTTATCCGCTGGAAGTTGGCCAGCGTGCGGTGATCGAAGCCAAACCAACCAGAAGTTTTGACTTTGGCATCGGGCGCGGTAAAAGTATTAAAAAGGAATTAGACGGCGGGGTGGTGGGGATCGTGATTGATACCCGCGGCCGGCCTCTGGTCCTACCGGAAAATAAAACCGAACGGGTCGCTCTTTTAAACAAGTGGGCCAAAACGATGAACCTTTATCCATAAAATTTTTAAAGGAAAAATTTTATTATGGGGCACGCTTATACGCCAGGTTTAAGAGTAACCGAACGGACGGTCATCCGCAAGAAGCGGATTCTGCCTATTCCCGGTAAAGTGGTGGTCCAAAAGGGAGAGGCGGTTGATGCTTCAAAGGTGGTCGCCCGGACCGAATTACCCGGCAAGGTTCAAAGTATCAACGTAGTCAACCTCTTAGGTATTATGCCGGAAGAAATCCAGCAATATATGTTGAAAAAACAAGGGGATGCGATTGAAGTTAATGAGCCGCTGGCTGAAAGTAAGCCGCTGATTAAATGGTTTAAGAATACGATTAAATCGCCGGTTAAAGGTACGGTGGAAAGTATTTCTCATATTACCGGTCAGGTTCTTTTGCGGGAACCGCCCCAGCCGTTGGAGTTGAATGCCTATATT
>CAKKQI010000208.1 GCA_919901895.1 Candidatus Brocadiaceae bacterium
AAGACCTTCTGAGCCGATGCGCCGCCAGCCACCTCAAAGACCAGGTGTTTATTTATTTTCAGCATTTTGGCTAACTGTTCAAGACGCTCCAGCCGCGGCACCGGGTATCTGCCGACACTGAATTGGTGGAAATTCTTGATGTCCATTTTCCACCGGCGGGCAATCTCCGAATCCCTGACATCCGGCCCCAGGATAAGCCGGATAAATCTGTAAAGATTGACCGACCGGGGGAATAGACATTGTTTGGTTTTCCGGTTTTTCTTTTTTACCGCTTCTGTAATCACGGTTGCCTCCATTCTATTTAATTCCTACGTCAAAATACCAGAACAAGACACAGATACAGCCCATAACCAGGGTATAGACCAGATGGAATTTGAGGTCTGATTTATCCGTTATCACTATGCGCAAGGCCGCGCACAAGAAACACAGCCCGGACATAACCAGGAAATATGCCGCCCATAAAATAACCGCGTATTTCTCTATCAGTACATCATCTCACTTACTCTTACCAGCCCCTGCCTCCAGCGCCTCTATTTTCTTGAGGTTTTGGATGCCTCTTTCCTCCAGTTGTTTGGTCTGCTCGGCCGTGATTACCGCTTTAGTATCGGTTAATCCTTTTTGGACATCGCCCTTGGTGGCGTAACAACCGGCGGCCGGGAATAAGGTCGCCAGTAAACAGATGCCGGCCATCAGTATTTTTCGCATAGTCGTTCCCTTTATTTAATCATTTCGCTATCGCGGTCTATACGAGTTCGTGTTTAATGGCATTTTTGCCGTTGTTTTTAACCGAATACATCAGGTGGTCGGCTTTGATTATGATGTCATCAATACTATCCGGCAGGGTTATGTAGGTCAAAGCTCCGATGCTGAAGGTAACGGACCACCGGGCTTCCTCCATGCTTTCCAGAAGAACCCGCCGGAGTTTCTGCAGGACTATCTGGGCCGAGTCGTAACCGGTCTCCGGCAGCAAGAGACAAAATTCATCGCCGCCCAGCCGGCCCACGATATCAACCGAACGAATATTCTTCCTGATTGTCTGGG
>CAKKQI010000209.1 GCA_919901895.1 Candidatus Brocadiaceae bacterium
AACGTAAACCTGAAAGATATTTTATCAGCTCAGAACCATGATAAAAAATTTATTTAGACCAGTTATTAATATCATCCTCAGCGCCGTTATTGTTCAGTCCGTCCGGACCGACCGACCATAATTGATAAGAAACAGGATTATGATAGGCGGAGGTCCGCTCGCTCTGCTGGGGAACGCATTGAATAACCTCTCCCTCAATAGTATATTGCGAGGATTGGCCATAATCACGCGAATGGAAATAAATGTAAGGCCGACCCCACTTATCGGTTAGTTCCCGTAACCGGTTATCCCCGAACCACCAATTAGTTAAATTAACTCTCACCTCATCATTGTCCAGATTAACATATCTCTCTTCAGACCATTCTTTAAGGAAAGGCCCCCCCTGATTTTTACTACTCAAACAGGCCAGCAGTGATTCAATTCCGTTATTCGTTTCATCAAGAACTACATCGCGGCCGAAATTATCCAATGAACTGGGCGGGTAATCGCCGAAAATGGTCTGATAACTCTCCAGGGCGGCGCCGATTTGCTGAATCTCCGATTTCACCGCGGTAATATTCGCTTTCAACTGCGATTTCATCAATCCCGGAATAACTAACCCGGCCAGAATACTAATAATCGCAACGACCACCAGAACTTCTATCAATGTAAACCCCGTTAGAGATAGGAAACGAGATTCTTCACTCCCCCCACTAAGGCGGGGTCCGTTCAGAATGACAACCCGCCTGAGGCTGGTTGGACAACCTGTCTTAATCTCTAACGGGGTAAACCCCGGGTATAAATTACGTCGTCTCCAGTTTTTTGATAATTTCATTTCCCCCCCTGCCGCTTTTCAAAGATTTTTACGCTGGAAACGGTTAAACCCCATTCTTTTTTCAGTTCGGCATAACCGAAGACGCCAACCGAATAAGTCTTAGCCGACCGGAAAGCCGCGGTTTTATTTACCGGAACCGTTCCGACCAGATTCCCATCAAGATAACATTGAAATTCCAAGCCGTTGGAGAGGATGTTTTTTTCCAAACCCAGCACAAATGATTTTTGATTTAACTCCTTCGGAGTCAGCCAAACCCATTGGTCTATTAGAGAATCATTTCTGGTCATATTATAAGCCAGTTTATTATTGACCACGGCAATTAACAAACCCGATTTAGTATCCGGATTAGCCAGATAAAGTCCAACGGACGCATCAGCGTCAGGATCGATCTCAACGGCGGCTTCAATTTTCAGAAAAACATCTCCCGCCACCGAACGGTTCAATCTGGTAATGCCTTTATCCTGAAGCGCCTGGATGCCGTGGAATTTTAATTTTTTATCCTTAATAAAAATTTCAATGCCGTAAGATTCGTTTTCTTCCCAGCCCTCACCCGCCTCATTACGATCAGGCCTAGCAAATAATTCATCCCAAATAACTTGGCTCGCTATTTTTTTAATTAACGATGATGTCTGGCGGGCATAGGTATTTCCGGAATCAATCCGGATTACTTCATTAAACGTATCAAGCGCCTGCTGAGTATCTTTCCGGAGATAGGCCAGATAGGCCCGGGCGT
>CAKKQI010000210.1 GCA_919901895.1 Candidatus Brocadiaceae bacterium
TTTCATAACCAATAAACGTCCCCTCTGTCATTCCCGTGAAAACGGGAATCCAGACGGGGATACTGGATTCCTGCTTTCGCAGGAATGACAAAAAAGAAGGTTGTGAAACAGGCTTTAAGTCCTAAAATGGAATTGCTACTTCCAAAATTGTAACAAGAGCCGTAATTTTGACAAGTAATTTTAGCGATTCTCCCGTGAGGTTACTGATAGTTCGGTAAACTCACCACAAGTTTATCTCCAAATCTTCAAGGGCACTTACCGATTGAAAGACCCAATAACGGCAATTGACTTAGGGCTGAATAGCGCGTTTAACATCAATCAACTCTTTTTAAGCATCCTGTTGCTAACTTTATAAATTTCGCAATATCTCTTGATCTTAATAACGATTGCCCTAGCGACAACAATTCATAGTAAATAGCATCTTTATCGATAACTCTGCAGCTATTGCTTATAGCATCAAGAAATTCAAACTCTTGCTCATCTGAATCTCTGTCAGCATCAATATGAACACCACCAAGTTTATTAGTAATGTATTGAATCAATTGCCTGCGATTAATTACGTTACCTTCGTAAATAAAGCAAGGTGATTCTAAAAATTTATTGAGATAAAAAGGTGTCAACGATAAATTTAATCTATTTTGACTACGAGATTTTATTTGTTCAGGCGTCATAGCAAAATTTACCTCACACAAATAATTTATGGTCATCCCTTTAAAGTTTGCTCCGCCTGCCTGAGCAAATGTTATTTTATTACAAGAAATATGTTGTATCGCTTCTTCTAAATTTGGAGCAAGGATTTTCGGTTGCTTTAATAATCCTAATACGCGCCAAGCTCTTCCGAGATTATCTTCAATAAGTAATCTTCTTAATATTACACTGCTTATTCTTAGAGAATTATTATCAATTTGTTGATCCCATTTTTCCTTTAAATACAACAGATCGTCTAAAATAGTTTTAACGAGATACTTATCATTATTTGTCATAATTCTATTAACGTCAACTTTACAGTATCATTGCAAAATTATCTTATTATACCTTTTCTTCAGCGTAAGGGATGACAATCAAGGCCGCGCCCAGGGCGCCGATAATCTGCGGTTCCGGCGGTAGCAGAATTTTTTTGTTTGTTAATAACCCCAGGAGTTCGGCAATAATCTCATTATGCGCCACCACCCCGCCGGTCATCACCACATCGCCTTCTAACGGGTCCATTTCTATAATCCGCTGAGCCACGGAACAAAAAACACCGCGCACAATGTCTTCCTTTTTTTCGCCAATCCTGATTTTAGTCAGGATTTCAGTTGCGCGGAAAACAGTACAATAAATGCCCAACCTTAAATCTTTAACGGATTCTTTAGCCAGCCGGTTTAACTCGCCCAGCGGAAGATCCATTTTATAGGCGATTTCTTCAATAAAAGTACCGGTCCCAGCCGCACATTTGCGATTCATCTTGAAATTAATAATCCGGCCGGTCCCATCCACATGAATGACTTTGTTATCCTGCCCGCCGATATCAACAATAGTAATAGGCCTGGGGAAATAATGGAAAGCCCCGCGGGTATGGCAGGAAATTTCCGTAATGGTCCGCTGAGCCCCCGGAAAATTATGACGTCCAAAACCGGTCGTCGCGATGAGATGAATATCACGCGGTTGCAGACCGGCTTCCCGTAAGGCCTGCTGATAAGTTACCTGCGCGGCAGCGGGTAAGTCCGCACCTGATTTGACCACATGCCGCCCAAGTATTTCTTTGGACTCATTAATAACCACCGACTTGGTCGTGGATGCCCCGATATCAATCCCCGCAAAATATCGCATAATATTTTCCCCGCTGTTTTTATTTATAATTCATCATTTATAATTATTTACCCAGTTGCTCCACGAACGCCTCAATCATAGTCCGGCTCTGCTCTTCGGAATAACATCTTAAATCGTTCAGGTCCCCGGAAATGATAATACTGGGGATATCAAAACGTTTTTTTAACCGTTGCGGCATTCCGTAACGGACATTAGTGTTGTTAGGACAGGTCTTGGCATCGTGAAAAATAATCCCGTCTATTCGGAATTTTTTAACCATCCGCCCGAGATACTCCTCTTTGGCCTCATCAGAACGGACAATAAATAATTCCAGATACGCCCGGGCCATGCTGTTAAACGGGTCAGCCGGATTAAAGGTATCAAATATCCACGAGTTACAATAAGTAGAAGCGACAATACAGGTCTGCAGGTGATTAAAAAGTTCTGATAAGGGCCTGAGTTTACCCCAGATGGGCATTCCTTCCCAGTAAAGCCGGTATTTTTCGTTCCCGATTGGGTCGGGACTCTCCGAAGGAGTCCGTATGACTCTTTGGAGTCCATCGGACCGCTGTTGTTGCGCAGGCACAGCCGCAATCTTATTTTTGACCCTGTCTTGCAGTTCCGCCAGAAGTAGTTTATAATAATCAACGGCGGTTGGCGTACCGCGTAAAACCACGGCCGGTCCCATATGAATCGTCCCGTCAAAAAAATTAAGCGGGGACGGAACCGCCGCGG
>CAKKQI010000211.1 GCA_919901895.1 Candidatus Brocadiaceae bacterium
TTTAAAATTAAAAAAGGCGACAGCAAAAATATTATGCTCCAGCGCCAGCGAGATAATTATGCTTTTCTCGTCAGCAAGAAAGGCGACTATCAGGTGGAAGTAGAGCATTCGGCCCGGACCAGAACCGAGAAATTAGGCAAATCCGTAACTGTTTTTTTTCTCCCATCCGCTAATGCCTCGGTGCGACTGACCCTTCCCTTAAAAGATGCCAAGGTTTCGGTTCAGCCTGCCGCCTTTGGCGAGCCTCGCCCCGAAGGGCGGGAGATAAACTTTGGTGTCGTCAATAAGGATAAAACTACTGATGTTTTGTTATTCAATACCGTTCAACCGGAAGTTACGGTTTCCTGGTCAACCATTGAAGCCGAGCGACCGTTCGTTCCGACCTATTTTGCCGAACAGAAAACCGTTTATACCGTCAGCAAAGGCAGTATCAGAATTGAATCGGTCGTTGATTATAGTATTCTCTTAGGCGAACTTGACCGATTTGAGATTGCCCTCTCGGATGACCTTAATATCATTGATGTAACCGGTGACAATATAAAGAAATGGGATACGAGAGATGATAAGAAATCAGGAAAGGTTCTCATCGTGGAGACAACCGGCGGTATTACCAAGTCATTTTCGGTCCGTCTTGTTCTGGAAAAGACTCTGGATACGCTTCCCATTAACTTTGCTGCCCCGAAAATAGAGCCGTTAGGTGTCCAGCGGGAAAAAGGCTATCTTGCCCTGGCGGCTAAAAGGGGATTGCGGGTTGAGCCGGCTAATCTGGAAAATATTGTTCAGATTGATATCCAGGACTTACCCTTTGACACGCACGGGGCCGGTCTTACCCTGGCGCTTAAATATCTGAAAAGACCTTTTACCCTGATGTTAAAGGCAGATGAAATCCCGCCCAAGGTCTTTGCCGATATCCTGACAATGAGCCGCGTTTCTAAAGATAGTATCCGGCTGGATACTTATATAATGTATACCGTTCGTGAAGCCGGTGTTTTCCACTTCAAGGTAAAACTCCCAGAGGGTTTAAAGATTATTGATATTGAAGGGGAAAATATCAATAACTGGCAGATAAAAGATAATATCCTGACCGTAGACCTTCGTTCCCAGGCTGAAGGCAATTATCGGTTGGTTCTCTTAACCGAAAAGGTAATTGATAGTTCAAGCGAAGTCTCGTTCCCGATTATCCAGACACTGGAAACCGAGCGTGAACAGGGTTACTTAGCGGTTTCCGCCCTTACCGGCGTGAAGGTAGACCTCTCATCAGCCAAGGATATTACCCAGATAAATATCCGTGAGTTTCCCTTTATGATACCGAAGAACGAGTCTGATAAACCACCCCTAACGGGGCTGCCCGGCTCGCGCATCGCTCCGATTCCGGCTCCTCAGCAGCAATCCATCCAACCTGGACGGGACGAACAAACACTCTTACCACAGTTATTTCCGGACCTGGCCTTCAGGTATTTGAAACATCCCTATGAAATTCAGCTTAATATCAAGGATATCAAACCTGAAGTTAATGCCGAGCTCCAGACCATTATGACGATTGATGAACGCAAATTAGAACTGGTTTCTGATATTATCTACGACATCCGCAAAGCCGGCGTCTTCACCCTCAAACTGCACCTGCCTAAAACTCTGCATATCACCGACCTGAAAGGCGAGTATGTAGATGATTGGCGTTATAATGAATCGGCCGAAACGCTTGTTATCACTTTAGCCACGCGGGTGGAAGGAATATATAAACTTCAACTCAAGGCAGAGACAATGTTAAGCGAAATAGAAAAAGGTATTTCCATCCCCAGGCTCCAGGCCTTTGATGTTGCGAAAGAACGGGGGTTCATCGCGTTAAGTGTTGACTCCGCATTAAGGGTCAAGACCGACACTGCAGAATTTACTAAACTTATTGAGATCGACCTCAAAGACTTGCCGGCCGCGATGAATAAACCTAATCTTACCCTTGCCTACAAATACTATGAAGGCGGCTGGACGCTGGGGTTATCGGTGGAAAAAATTAAATCACATATCACGGTTGAAACATTCCACTTTGTCTCTATCGGCGAATCGCTCATTCACACCAGCGCGACGCTGAAATACGATATCCAGTTTGCCGGCGCCTCTAAGTTCAAATTCCAGTTCCCTCGTGATGCCAAAAACATTGATATCAAAGGCGAGAATATCAAGCACAAGGGTAAGACGATCGAGGATGAAACCGTCTGGACCGTGGAACTCCATTCACCCCGTCAGGGTCAATATTATCTTTATGTAACATTCCAGACGGAGATGAAGAAATCGGAGGATGGTAAGTACGAGCCGATGAAATATACCGGACTGAGAGTGGAAGAAGTAGAGCGTGAAACTGGCTATTTGGCTTTAGCCGCCCGGGCTGATATGGAATTAAGCGACCCGAAACCGGAAAATCTCACTCCGCTTGATGAAAAAGAAATACCAGCCGGTTATAAAATCGGGATAGATTATCCAATTCTGATGGCGTTTCGTTATCTCAAACACCCCTACGAGATTTCGGCGAACATCAACCAGCACGAATTTTCCGAAGTCCTGGTCGCCATCATTGAAGCCGGCCGGCTTTCCACCACGATCAGTGAAAACGGACAACTTATCACCGACCTAACCTGTCGTATTCGTAATACCCGTGAACAGTATTTAAGATTATCCCTGCCTGAAAAAACTAATATCTGGCATGTTCAGGTGGCCGGAATAAACGAGAGTAGTTTTAAGACAACCGAAAACGGGCGGGATATCATCCTTATCCCGATTGCCCAGCAAAGTAAAACAGACAATGCCTTCACGGTAAATATTCGTTATGCCTATGAAGTCAAGTCCTTGGGGGTCAGCGGAATTATAAACCTCGTCTGTCCCCAGATGAATATTCCGGTGATGCGCCTGGGCTGGAGCATTTCCATTCCTGATAAATACCAAATCGTAATGAACGCAGGCAATATGGAACGCGTTAACTATTTTGAACCGCTGATTGCCCAATTCAGTGCTGAGCAACAGACCCGGGAGAATTCGCCTCAGCAAACAGCTACCCTGAACCAACCGGAAGCGCAATCCATACAACGGGACGCCAATACTTCCGCTGTCGAGAATATTCGTCATATTGGTGGCAAAGGCGGAGAGATTGATGTAAAAACCGGCAAGACAACCGGTTTGCCTTCAATGTATACGGGCACCATCCCGACCACGGTCAACACTTATTACTATCAAACACTTATTTCGCTTGATGTGTCGGGAAATATTTATGCCCATTACTTAAAAAAAGGGTTCAGTAATATCCTGACTGGCTTACTGGCTATCCTCGCCGCTTTAATTACCATTCTTTTCTGGATTAAAAGCCGGAAAGATGGAGTGAAAAAAATGGCGGTAGTAATTGTAATCGTTCTGGTTATTCTGGCTGTTTCTACCTTGGTCGGACAATCCTATCAGGATTTCTTTGCGATTATCATCTGGGTTCCGGCCTTAATTGCGGTGGCCATTGCCCTGACCATTGGCTTCAGAGACTATCTTCTCCCGTATTTTACACCCAAATCACAAACAGCCACATTCCAGCCGGCGAGAAAGAATATTTCTGATAAAAAGGAAGAACCGGCGCCACCGCAAGAGCCGTTAGAGGAGAACCAGGAATAGAAAATCGGATGGCGAGATAAAATAACAGCGGTAATTTCTAACGGGGCGAAGAATATTTTGATAATAGATACGATTGATAAAATTTTTTAATAACTTCGTAAAAGGATTGGAAATCCCTTGGAAAATTGTTTTTCCGAATTACGGGGACGCCTTACCAAATTAGTAGTTCAGTTTGCTGTCCCGAATGGCACATAGCTAAGCCCAAAATGTCACCCCCGAAATAAATTCTGGGCAGGATCTGAATTCATTTTCCCTAACGGGATCCCGTAGGGGCAGGGTCTAATGGGAGATCCTGAAACGAGAGGCTGGGTCAAATGGAATCAAAATTGTCATTCTGAGGCGTTAGCCGAAGAATCTCGTTTGCATAACTCA
>CAKKQI010000212.1 GCA_919901895.1 Candidatus Brocadiaceae bacterium
GGCGAGAGAATAATACTGCCTACTTTTAATTCCGACTCCTGCGTCACCATCGTATGGTCAATGGCTTCAGGTTTACAGGCCTTAACGCATTCCAAACATTCGCAACAAACCGCGCAATTAAGGCAGCGCTGGGCTTCGGCGACCGCTAACTCTTCCGGATAATTAAGTTCTATTTCTTTAAACGTCGTAATCCGTTCTGCAACGGAGACAGTGAGCGGGTCGATCCTTTTCTTTTTCGCAATCTTTCCGTCCGGTAAATCGGCGATTTTTGGCTGACGGGCGCGGCCAGATCTAATGTCCTGTTTATTTAAAAATCTGTCTATGGATATGGCGGCTTCGTTACCTTGCGAAACGGCTTCAATCACCGAAGCCGGACCTGAGGCGATATCACCGCCGGCAAAAATATTAGTAATATTTGTTTGCCTGGTAACCGCATCTGTTTTTATTAATCCGGCCGGAGTTTTTTCTATCTCTTCAAAGCCGGTCAGATTGGCCCGCTGGCCGATGGCTATAATCACGATATCGGTTTCCATTGATTGCCGTTCGGTGTCGCATATTTTAGGGGCAAATTTTTTAGAGGTGGGCGTAATTTCATAAACCGATTCACAACGAGCCAGTTCCAAACCGATCACCCGGCCATTGGTACTAATTATTTTTTTAGGGCATAACGAACCTTTTACCTTAACGCGTTCGGCTTCGGCTTCTTCTATTTCCCAGAGATGGGCCGGCATCCGGTCTTGATGGTCCATATCCCTGGTTTCCAGACAGACAATCGTTACCTCTTTTGCACCAAGCCGGACTGCACTGCGGGCGCAATCAATCGCCACATTTCCCCCACCGATGACCGTAACACGTTTGCCGCTAATTTTATTGTTTAATCCTCGTTTAACATCCTTTAAAAAAGACAAACCGTATAAAACACCGTCGGCCTCGCTACCTTCTAACGGCAACCGGGCCGGGTCCGGACAGCCGACCGCGATAAAAATTGACTGATAGTCTTCCCTGAGTTTTGCCAATGGAATATCGGCCCCGATACGGGTATTAAATTTTATTTCTAGGCCGGTATCAAGAATCCGATTGATATCATATTGGACTACCGCTTCCGGAGTCCGGTATTCGGGAACAGATAAGGTCATCATTCCGCCGGCTTTATCTGACGCTTCAAAAACGGTTACTGAATAACCTTTTTCCTTAAGACGAAGGGCGCAGGACAGACCGGCCGGCCCGGCCCCGATAATCGCTATTTTTTCCGGACGGGTTACCGGTAATTTTTCCGGTGGTGGCTCACCACTCTCCCGCATCATATCGGCAATAAATCTTTTTAGGGGTCTGATGGCGATGGGTTTATCTATTTCCCCGCGGCGACATTCTGTTTCGCAGGGATGATGGCATAATCGTCCGCAGACGGATGGGAACGGCAAAACCCGGCGCACTACTTCCAGCGCTTCAGAATACTTACGCTGGGCAATCAGCGCAACGTAGGCATGGGCATTAACATCAGCCGGGCAGGCCACCCGGCAGGGAGAGGTTCCTTTTTTAATAACATCAAAGGTATTAGGCACGGCCTGGGCATAGCGCCGGCCGATGGCCGTCCGCTGGCCGATATCCTGGTCAAAATCGTTACACGCCTGCACCGGGCAAACCTTGACGCAATCTCCGCAGGCATTACATTTATCCTGAATTACAAAACGCGGATATTTTTTAAGATTAACCTCATAATGACCGGCGGCGCCGCTGACGCTGGTAATTTCAGCGTTGGTAATAATCTGGATATTCCGATGCCGGCTGACTTCCACCAGACGCGGTGCAATCATACACATAGAACAATCGCCGGTAGGAAAAGTTTTATCCAGGGCGGACATATTACCGCCGACGGCTGTGGTGCGTTCGACCAGATAGACTTTGTAACCGGATTCGGCCAGGTCAAGTGATGATTGCAAACCGGTAATGCCGCCGCCGACCACCATAACCGAACCGATTTTTTTTAGATGAGTCTGATTCACGGTAATTACTCGTTATGATCTGCCTCTTCGGCAGATCGCCGATGAGGCGATAAGTATTGAATAATTTCATTTTATCTAATTTATGATTTTTGTCAATGAAATGCCAAAAGAAAAGACGGATTTGAGTGCCTCGCTAAGCCCAACCTTCTTGGCCGGTTACCCTTTCCCGATAAATGCTCGGGAAAGCCCCGACATTTGTCCCGATTAGGTCCCGCCAAAGGCGAGGCTCGCCCTATCGGGCGGCGGGACTCCGCTGTCGCTTCGTCGGGATCCGTTTCCGCCATAGGACGGATCCGTCCTCCGGCGGAGATTCGTCCTTCGTTGAACTTTGGCGGATAGGGTGCCGGTTAAACGGCCCGCCTGTCTGCGTCTACCTGCACGCAAACGTGCGTAGGCAGGTGTTCGCACAGGCAGGCCTGAGGCGGGCCCAACCGGAATTTTCCACCTATTTTAATTGTCATAAACCACTCCTGGATTATTACTGTTATGGCTGAAAGTTGATGGTAGACAACGAGGCTTCGGCGTGAGCGATCCGGTCCGGCTCACCGCCCTGAGCGAAGCCGAAGGGCTCAGCCGAACGGTTTATTCCTCTTTATCCGTAAAACGTAATTATTTAGCCGAATGAAATTATTCGTCACCCTAAAGGGCGACCGACCAAACGACCTGTAAGTAACCAAGAAAAAAATTATTTGGTCGGGTCCGCCTCAGGCGGGCCGTTAGAGTTGCTTCATTCGGCTAAATAATTACCGTAAAACTTATCCGTGTTCATCCGTGGTTCATGTTTTTCACCAACTTAATAAAGCATTCACGAGAAATTTGTTCCGGTCTCTGTTGAGGCGAAATACCGGACCTGGTCAGCGAATCAAACCATTCCCCCCGGCTCAAATTAAAACTACGATACGCCGAGCCGACCATCTTGCGCCGGTGTTGAAATAGTAATTTAAGCGTTTCTTTTAATCTAAGGTATTCACCGGAAGAGAGATTACTTTGTTTTTGCGGCGTAATTTCTATCAGAGCCGAAAAAACTTTCGGCTTCGGCCAGAAGACTTCGGGCGGTATTTTCCGGAGTAGTTTAATCCCGCTTAACGTCTGGACCAGAACCGTATAACTTCCGTATTCTTTGGTGCCGGGTTGAGCCGTCAGCCGTTGAGCGATTTCTAACTGAACTACTAAAAACATCCGGCTAATCGGCAAGGGACTCTCCAGAAGCGATATGATAATCGGTATGGCCGAGGCATACGGTAGATTGGAGACAATCTTTAAGACCGGGATTTTCATCAATTCTGATGGAGACCTACCGGTGGCGCTTCCAGCGCCAAAGGTCTCCCTGCCTCGCCGGCCGGCGGGCGCTACTTCGGAAAGAAGATGCTTTTCAACCGATGGGTTTAATTTTTGCCGGCCGGCGTCCAATATGTCCTTATTAATAATTTCCAGATTAGGCCTGGTTCCGAGCAAATCACCGGCTAATCGGGACAGCCGCTCGTCTATTTCCACCGAATAAACCTGTTTGGCCTGTTCGGTTAAAAAACCGGTCAGGGCGCCCGTCCCTGAACCAATTTCTAAAATGTAATCATCAGGATTCACCTCAGCCGTTTTGATAATGTATCTTAAAAAGTTAGGGTCAATCATAAAATTTTGCCCTAACGATCGGCGGGGAGAAATGGCTTTTTCTTTGAGAAGTTGGATGAGAGTTGATTTATTTAAATTCATTAATAAGAAGAACTATCTTTTTCTTGTAACTCAAAACTTTCCGCCATAGGCGGATCGCCTTTGGCGATAGTTTTGATTCCAAATTCTAAATCAACTCTAAAGAGTTGAGTTACATTCGGAATTACTTTTTTAACAAGACCGTTTCAAACTTAACCGAATCAAATTTATTGCCGTACGGCCATTTGATGGTCAGCACCGCGACCATCAGATTGTCATTCAGGTCAAGTGTTTTTTTAAATTCCAAATCGTATTTATAGAAAGACGGGAAACCGGGATGGGTTTGGTCTTTCACCGACTGAAAAGCAACAATAGCCGGATGCACACCGCTTTCCAGTTCAGCCAGGATCGTCTGGGCGTAAGCACTGACCACGGCATCGCGGACACCGCGCCGGTGTGACTGTGCGCCCGTTCCCAATAAGGCGAAAACGCTGGCTAAACCAACGGCCAGAATCATCAGGGCAATCAAAACCTCCATAAGAGTAAAGCCGGATAGAGATGTTGATAATAAGCACCAAGAATGAGATTGCTTCGTTTCCCGCCGCGCCGGGAATCTCGCAATGACAGATGACATAATTTTATTCATTGTCCGATTGCTCCGGGCAAATAAAAAGTCCTGGAAAACGATTGTCCGAATTCAATTTCCGTATTTAGGGCGTGCGGTTGAGCGGTGGTATTCCGGGCCCCGCGCCGGCTGATATTTAATGTATAAGAATCCTTCCGGTCATAACGCAGCCATTCGGAATCTATCCGGACATAAGCCGGCGGGTCAGGCAAATCTTTTGGATTGGTAATTTTAATAACATTGCCCTCCGCCGTTACTGCCTGCATTAATTTTATTTTTTGGGTGTTGGGAAACATCGGTCGTAAGGTTAGTTCAATTTGCATGGCATAAGGCAAAGTTTGCGCCGGAACAAGCAGCGCTCCCGCCTGTAGCGAGGTTCGCCCTTGAGGGCGACCCGATGGCAGAGTCGGC
>CAKKQI010000213.1 GCA_919901895.1 Candidatus Brocadiaceae bacterium
TCCAGCAACAACTCTGTGACTTACTCAGACAGATTGTCAAACTCCGTCTGGACTTATTAAAATCCGGCCCGCCCAACGGCTATGTTACCACTGACCCGCAATGGAGCAAGATCTTAGAGGCCGAGCAATTTTACAATGACGGGATGACCTTTTACAATGCCGGAAACTACAGTGATGCCGTCAAGCAGTTTAACCAGTCGCAAAAAAGAATCAGCCAGGTAGACAAATGGGGTCCGGTGGTGAATTTTATTGTTCCCAAAGAATATCAATTTATGCCGAACACCTCTACCATTTACGTAGAATATTATGACTTACATTCAGCCGTCAAGACCAAGCAGACCAAGGTCTGGATAAATGACATTGATTTAAGTGGTTCAGCGATTATTACCGAGACCGGGTTATCACTGTCTATCCCGATTCCATCGGGGACGGCTAATCTACCGGATGGCAACTATGTACTTAAGGTCAGCGTGACCGATTCGGCCGCCTATGGCACCTATGGTGATGTCCCGGCCGGTCAGCAGACCACCGTAAAACAAATCACGTTTTATGTGGACGGCACGCCGCCGAATCTTTTCATAGACTATCCAACTGAAGGCATTACCTGGACGGATGTCTCGCAAATTCACTTTGACCTTTCGTATAACGACCCTTCGCCGGGCTCGTCGGTGAACAACAACACGCTAAAAGTTTTGCTCAATGAGGTCGACGTCACGCAGGTCTTCACCAGCACTTTTACCTCAGCCGCCTATTATCCCTGCTTTGACACGCAGGAGGAGATAGACAAACTTATCATTGTTTATGATGCTTTTTTAGATGGCCAAAATGAGTTAAAAGTCAGTGTGTTGGATTATGCAGGCAATAAAAAAGAAGAACTCCGACAATTTTTTGTCACATTAAGCACAATTAGTTTTTCAACTAAAGCGCCTCTAAAAATCGGGCTGGAAATTGTGAGTGGGAATAACCAGAAAGGAATAGTGGGACGTTGCGCCGAAAGTCCTTTAGTTATCCGAGCATTCAATTTGGATAATCCTATTAAGTCATTAAATGCAATTCCTTTGGGATTTACAATTACGCAAGGCAGCGGAATATTTATTGAAGAAAAAAACTATTCCATTTTAACGAATAATGAAGGCAAAGCATCATTGCATTATCATTATGCAACCTTCCCTGGAGTCAATAAAGTCAAAATTGGTGTTTTAAATGCCCCTGAAACTATTCCTGTAGAATTTTCTTTAGAAGGATACTTGCCGGAAATTTCACTTGTTAGTATCCCCGAATTAAAAATAAGGGCGCGTTACGATTCGTTAGATGATTTTTTTAGAATCAAGGTAACTGATCCTCGAAAAAACACACCTCTTAAAGACATTGAAATAAAAACTGAATTATTTAATATTTCTGATCCAACCCGCAAAAATGAATTTATGGTAATGTCGCCTGCAAATCAAACAACAGATGAACAAGGAGAAGCGGTTTTTGGTTTTTCTATGTTAGATTTGGATGGGTATGAGCAAGGTGTTTGGTTCAGATTTTACTTGCCAGAGTTTATTGATCCAATAAGTTCATCTCCTCTAAAAGTAGATACCCAACCATTCCAATGGGATTTTAACACTTATTTAACTATCCCGGCACAGGATGGTGGTTACGCCCAGATTGGGGTGGCCAACAAAACATTGCAAAACCCCTTGCGGATACGCCTTTACGATTTTACGATTGATCAACCTATAGCAGGAACCAACATAATTTTCACATCTAAAACAATAGGCGGTAAAGTTGACGGGCAAGGCAGTGTGGCCAAAATTACCGATGTAAATGGTTATGCTGAAGTGATGTACACTTTTGGTCCGAAAACAGAACCCCAGTTAGTAGAAGTTTCCGGCAAAGGGGAAAAAGTCTACTTTACCTTGGGAATACCAACAACAAAATTTGTCAATGAGCTAGCGGCGGGCTCAGGATTACTTGGATTTTTTATAGATACAAAATATATACTTCCTTGGGATTTATCTGAAATAGACCGAGACCCGAATGCTACGCCCTCGTGGGATGTGAAGTATTACATTGAAGCAAAAATGCCTTTATTTGAACCAGCCATTATTTCAGGCGGCATAGATAGTTTTGGTGGATGCCGCCAAAATATAAATACGATAGATGGCGCGATTGCTGGTGTTGGCGTAGATAATTTACAATTACAGCGAGTTTCTGGAAATGAAAGATACGCCGTCTATAGAACGGTTATTGATAATCCGATTGTATATATAACAGGACTATCGTATGCAACTACTCCGCCCCTGCTTCCTGCAGGACCAACCTATACCCAAGCATCTCATTTCGGATACGGACAACCTTTTGCCTATGCCGACGAAAAACAAAATGGTCAATCAAAAACTCCAGCCGCGACTATAAAATACGAGGAAGTAGAAGACTTTTCTGGTTTCCATCAACTCAAAAAAGGGCAACCTACTTTAGCCATACCAAAAGGTGAAATGCGAAAGGTACGAGTAACGATATTTCCTCAAGAACTTGTAGGCCAGGTTAATTTTGAAATAAAGAGAGACCCTCTGAAACCAGATCCCCCTCAGGTAATAACTGTTAATCCAATAAAACCGAATGAATCGCCTAAAATATTAACGATAGAAGGAAAGGAAACCGGATTTGTGGTTGTCGTGCCAAAATTACCTTCCCATGTTCAATCAACTACTTTTGAAGGATCGTTAGAGGTTGAAGTTTTTGATGAAATTAAGCTGAATATAGCTATTTATTTCGTGCATGATAATTCTAACGAACCAAAAGCATATCAGAACAAAACTATGATGAAAGAAGCGGACATAAAAGACATTATGGAAGATTTAAACAAGGTTTGGCATCAATATAATATAAACTTCATTTTGGTAGACGCAGGCACCATCGGTATTTCTCAAGATTTAGGTCCTGAAGTGAATATACCGGAAGTATTTCAGCCTCTAACTGGGGAACCCAAAATCATATTAGATGCAGCAGGTTCAGTAGAAACAGCGCATGTGATTGCTTTTTTTGTATGGGATATTATGAATCATGAGGGAAAATCCCTTGGTGGTATTTCTTTGGGGGGAGAAACACAGAAAGTCGTTCTTGTCAGCGATGTTCTTGCTGATAAACCAGGCAACACTCTTGCGCACGAAACCGGACATGCCATAGGCGCAGGTTCTAATATTGACGACCCAGATCGTGAAGATGAACTTATGTATGAAAGTAGTATAGGAAACAACCCTTATAAAATCAGTTTAAGTGCTGGTAGAGATGCAAGAACCGGAGCTCGAAGTTTATTAGAATCGCAAAAGAAATAATGCGATAGTATATGTATACTAAAAATAATAAAACTTATATGGCCGGCACCACGTTAATTTTTATCGCAATAATAATAGCATCATTACCCCAAAGTTGCGTGTCGCGAAGAAACATTGATGGTGAAAAAGAAATTCCTTTTAAAAAGGAAGAAAAAATAGAGGAATTAATCTGTCAACTTGGCTCCAATGATTGGGCCGAACGAGAAGAAGCGCAACAGGCCCTTGAAAAAATAGGCGCTCTTGCTGAATCGCCTCTTCGGCGGTCACTTTCTCATCCTGATCCTGAAGTTGTTCAACGAATTAAAAAACTTTTATATCAAATCGAAATAAAAAAACAAGGCAAGATAGCTTTTATAAAAGCACCCGAGGTAACACTAACTTGTGGTTATATTTGGCTAATGGATGCAGATGGGGGTAATCAGACTAATTTAACAGAAGCAATGGATATAGTAGCTAATTATATTTGTTGGTCTCCTGATGGCAAAAAAATCGCCTATCAATCTCGCGAAGATGAAGACCACGAAATTTTCACTTTGGATATTGATAACAAAAAGATAACTAGATTAATTAAAACTAATAATAAGATTGATGATACTTCCCCATCGTGGTCGCCCGACGGCCAAAAAATTGCTTTTACGTCAGAAAGAAACGGCCCAAGCCAAATTTACGTAATGGATATCAGTGGTCAAAATCAAATAAGATTAACCAATGATAAAACTAATAACGATGATCCTCGCTGGTCGCCTGACGGCAAAAAAATTTCTTATGTTTCAACTAAAGATGGTAATGCTGAAATTTATGTGATGGATACGGACGGCAAAGATAAAATCAATTTAACTAATAATAAAAGCCACGATTACTGGCCTTCTTGGTCTCCTGATGGAAAAAAAATTGCTTTTGTTTCGACAAGGGATGGCTGGGATAACAATGCTGAAATTTATGTGATGGATGCAGATGGCAAAAACCAAATGAGGTTAACTAATAATAAATTTAAAGATAGTTTACCCTGTTGGTCATTTAATGGGAAAAAAATTGTATTCATAACAAATAGAGATCGTGGAGAGCGTGGATCAGATTATCATGAAATTTATGTGATGGATGCGGACGGCAAAAACCAAACAAGATTAACTAAAAATGGCGGCTTTCTGCCAATCTGGCAACCCGTTGATCCAAAAAGAAAAGAGGTCGGATACTGATGTCTTTGATGACCGACGTGTGATTGTTAAACGATTTCTTGCCCACCAGTGATGGGATAGCGAGAATGAATATATTGAATTGCAAACGAATTAAATGCGTATTTACCAAGAGAGGGGTATACCCCCCTCCCCCCTATACCCCTTTTGTTAATCCGCTGAATACCCTGCCTGGCTCGGAAAGTTATCTGCTCTTATCTGATTTCACGTTAGGTCAACATACTCTTAAACTGCAGGCCTATGACGCGGTGGGACTGTTTACCCAATCCGCGGTTACTATTAACATCATCACCAGCGCCCAGGCCCGCGAGCTGGATCGGCCGGAAAAATTAATTAAGGCCGAGCGGGCTTACCGGGAAGTTTTAGCCGATTATGCCGAGACCAAAACTGTTAAAAAGGACCGGCCGGGTTTGGAAAAAGCCTTCCAGCGAATTCAGGAGCAGATAAAAAAAGTCAGTAAAATTGCCTTTGTTTCCAAAAGAGACGGCAACCAGGAAATCTATCTGATGGATCCGGATGGAAATAACCAGACCAGATTGACCAATAACCAGGCGGTGGATGATTTTCCTTTCTGGTCGCCGGATGGCCAGAAGATCGTCTTTGCCTCTGATCGAGACGGTAACTGTGAAATTTATGTAATGAATACGGATGGAAGTAATCAGACCAGATTAACTCATAACCTGACGATGGATGTATCTCCGGGCTGGTTGCCGGACAGCCAAAAAATTACCTTTGTTTCGTACCGGGACGGCAACTGGGAAATTTATGCAATGGATGCGGATGGCGGTAAGCAAATCCGGCTGACCAATAACCAGGTGGAGGATGCTTTTCCGGCCTGGTCGCCGGATGGCCAGAAGATTGCTTTTGTCTCCAATCGGGACGGCAATGATGAGATTTATATAATGAATGCGAACGGCGGCAGCCAGACCAGATTAACCAATAACCAGTTTAAGGATGAACTACCCGGTTGGTCTCCGGATGGGCAGAAAATTATCTTTGTTTCCCACCGGGACGGCAACCCGAAAATCTATCTGATGGATATAAATGGCGCTAACGAAACCAAATTAACCAAAAAACCGGCTGGCGATGTTGATCCGGGCTGGTCACCGGATGGCCAGAAGATTATCTTTGCTTCTAATCAAGACGGTAACTATGAAATTTATGTAACAGATTTGGCTCAAGGTGTCCCAACCAGATTAACTGATAACCAGACTTGGGATTGGCGGCCTGTTTGGTCGCCCGCCGGACGATAACAAGGATATTTATGAAAAAAATTATTCCTTTTATAGTTGTTTTTCTTGTAGTCATCGTCGCGGCGGTCAGCTGGAGCATTTATCAATACTGGTTTCAAAAAGATGTGACGGACCGTAAAATGGTTGGAGTGGGCGGAATAATTAATACGACACCTGAAGTGGCTCACCGGCCGCCGGAAAAGATTCCGTCCGATTCACCGGGAAAGGACCAACCGGGCCCGGCGGTTAAACCTGAACTTGTCCCGCCCCCCGATGTCCATCGGGGAGCGGGGAAAGTTGATGCTGAATTAAGCGCGGCGGAAAGGCTTATTAAGGAAATCGAGGGTGATTATCAAAAATTAGATTGGAACAAAGCGCTGGAAAAATTAGAATCCGCCTTGATTACCGGCGCGGACCAGGCCGTTCAAAAACAGGGCGAAGAACTGAAAAATAAATGCGAAACCTTCCGGAAACTGCTGGTTGACATTCCCCCCGAGGCGATGGTCCCACTGGTTGATTTAGTTCGGATTGAGTTAATCAGCGGCCGGTTTCTTGAAGGCCAGCTGGTCCAACGAACCGGCCAAGGGTTGCAGGTGCGGTTCAAAGAATTTACCGGCGAAATTCCTTTGGACCAGATTTATTTTTCCGAAGAAATTAAACCTGAAGCCCGGAAACTGGAACTGGAAAGGGAATACGAAAAATACCTGGAACTGCTGCCGGCCGATCCGACCGCTTATCAATACTATGAACTGGCGGTCCGGGGATATAAAAGCCAACTCGGGGAAAGGATACTTCCCATGTTGGAAAAAGCCTGGGAAAAAAACTACGATCTTATTGCCGTTGTTCAGGAAGAAGAAGCCCGTGATCTTTATGAAAGAGGCCTGTTCTATCGGGAATGTCATCTCCAGTCCAAGATGGATGAAACGGTTAAGAATCTGGAAGTGAAATTTCCGGAAAGTAACTACCTGGTCAAGATAAAAGAAATACAAAGTCAGGATCTGGCCCAGCTGACCAAGGTTATTCAGCCGAATTCGCAGGTCAAGCCGCTGGAGCCAGATTCTTCATCCGGGGTTGTTGAGGGTGTTAACGAGTTGAAGCCGATCGTCCGTAATGATGAGGCGCAAAAACTTATTAATGAAGCTAATAAGATTTACGAGCAGGGGTTCAAACATTACGCCAAAACGGACGAACGGGGACCGGATTTTGATGAAGAGAATGAAAAGGCTCTGATTGCCTTCAGTAAAGCCACGTCATTGTACGAACAAGCTAGTCAGACCCGACCGGATGACGCCTGGCTTCAAGATCGTCTGCGTAACTCCCGCCAATTATGGGCTACGGTTCGCAAGCAGGGGCATTTGAGATCTCCCCGGTAAACTTGTCGTGAGTTTACCCCGTTTGCGTCATATTAAGAGACTCTAACAAAACCGTGTTTTTTATTATTCCCGCTCATTCTGTCATTCCCGCCCCGCGGGTCATTCCGTGCTTGCCCCGATAATAATCGGGGGGCTTGCCGCCCATATGGGCGAGCCTCGCCCCGCCAAGGGGCGGGACACGGACTCCGGCGGGAATCCATCCGCCTAAGGCGGACTGCTGGAGTTTCCGCCTGAGGCGGATCCGTCCTCTGGCGGATATCCCCCGATGTGACATCGGGGGGCAGAATTGACATTTTGTCAAATTTTCGTTGACATTTTAGGAATTTATGTTTACATTAAAAAGTTTATACTTTAAATAAGTTAATTTGAGTTTAAGGGGATAATTTATGCCAAATCCGAAAAGAAAACATGCTAAAAGCCGGAAACTAACGCGGCGTTCCCACCTGGCTTTAACTGGAGTAAACCTTTCCGCCTGCCCGCGTTGTCACCAGCGGAAATTACCGCACCGGGTTTGCGGCAACTGCGGCTATTACAAAGGCGAGCCGGTCGTAAAATTATAAGACATTCTATAATGAGAGGATGTCTGATCATCTGTGTAATCGCTATTCAAAACCCTGCACCACGTAGTCCGCCTAAGGCGGAGCAGGATGGTGAACCATACGTGGTTCACCAATCGGTGTAATCAATTATACAAGGATCTAATTATGAGAATTGTCGTTGATGCCATGGGAGGCGATCATGCGCCTTTGGAAATAGTGAAAGGGTGCCTCGTGGCCGCCGAACAGTCGCCCGACATCTCACTTATTCTGGTTGGGCAGGAAGATAAAATCAAATCTATTATCGGCAGTAACCAGCCAAAAAATATTACGGTGATTAACGCTCCGGAAGTAATTGAAATGCATGAATCGCCGGTGGCGGCCATCCGGAGTAAACGTAAATCTTCCCTGGTCCAGTCGGCCAAACTGGTTGGCATGAAAGAAGCGGATGTTTTTGTTTCAGCCGGTAATACCGGCGCGGCCGTGGCTTCTTCCATTTTTCTTCTTGGTTTTCTGGAAGGAGTTAAGCGACCGGGTATTGCTGTGCCCATCCCCACCGCCAAAGGCCCCAGCTATCTGATTGACGCCGGAGCCAATATTGATTGCCACCCGATCCATTTACTTCAGTATGGCATAATGGCTTCGGTTTATTGTAAAAAAATGCAAAACATAACTACCCCGCGCGTCGGGCTTTTGAATATCGGCGAAGAAGATTCTAAAGGTAATCAACTGGTTCAGGAAACGCTGGCCCTTTTTAAAAAAGCGCCGATTAATTTTATCGGTAATATTGAAGGACAGGATATTTTTAAAGGCAATTGCGAAGTGGTTGTGTGCGAAGGATTTGTCGGTAATGTCGTCTTAAAACTGGTCGAGGGCTGCTATGAATTTTTCGGGCGCAGTTTAATGACTGAAGCCGGCAAGCATAAGGATAATAGTCAGTGCGGTAATTTTATGAATAGCGCTTTGGGCGCGGTAACCGCGCGGCTTGATTATTCCGAATACGGCGGGGCGCCTTTACTGGGGGTCAACGGCGGATGCATTATCTGCCACGGCCGTTCTAAAGCCAAAGCCATCACTAATGCCGTTAAGGTGGCCGCCACTTTCGGAAAACAGAAAGTTAACGAAGAAATTCTTAAAGAAATCAATAGTCTCCAACTTTCCTGGCTGGATTTGTTGAAAAGTTGGAAAACGCATCGATGACGGCTAACCACTGATTATAATTACAAATGGTTTCATAAGGTTTTTATTAATGTGGAGACCTAAAGGTCTCTGCTACACTTTAGTAGCGGAAGCCTTTAGGCTTCCATCTTATGAAACTGTTTGTAGTGAAATCTGTGGTAAGAGGAGATATTTGTGGAAAAAATCAGGCGGGTTAATATTATTAGTACCGGTTCTTACGCCCCGGAGAAAATTTTAAGTAACGACGATTTGGAAAAGATGGTGGAAACCAGTGATGATTGGATTACCAGCCGCACCGGCATTAAACAACGCCGGGTGGTCCATGATGGGTTGGCGACTTCAGACCTGGCCACGCGGGCTGCGGAAAAGGCATTGCAGCAGGCCGGTTTCGCGGCTGACTGTTTGGATTTAATTGTGGTTGGGACTATTTCTCCGGATAATCTCTTTCCTTCAACGGCCTGTCATGTTCAGCGTAAAATCAAGGCGCCGAATGCAGCCGCTTTTGACCTTTCAGCCGCCTGTACCGGATTTATCTATGCCCTTTCCACCGGTTGGAAAATGATTGCGGCCGGTATGTATCAGAATGCCTTGATTATCGGGGCTGAGACATTATCTAAAATTGTTGATTATACCGACCGAGGGACCTGCGTTCTTTTTGGGGACGGGGCCGGCGCCGTGATACTGCAACCCGGCGAAACCGGTCATGAGTTACTTTACAGTTATCTCGGAGCCGATGGTAACGGAGCGGAGATGATGTTTTTACCGGCCGGGGGCTCCAGTCTGCCGGCTTCTCATAAAACCGTGGATGAGCGTTTACATTATATGAAACTACGCGGACGAGAAGTTTTTAAGTTTGCCGTTTTAAAAATGGCCGATCTGGTTAAAGAAGCCGTGGAAAAATGTGATCTGAAAGTATCGGATATCAGTCTGGTTGTGCCGCATCAGGTGAACCTGCGAATCCTGGAATCTGCGGCGGAGCGTTTGGGGATATCAATGGATAAAATCTTAGTAAATATTGACCGATACGGCAATACGTCGGCGGCTTCGGTGCCGATTGCCTTTGACGAAGCGGCCCGGAGCGGCCGGTTGAAAAAAGGTGATATTGTCGTTCTGGTCGCTTTCGGCGGCGGACTCACCTGGGGTTCAACGGTTATAAGATGGGGTCAGTAGAGGGTAACCAGCCTAGCCTAAGACAAGCATATTTTTATCAGCGTAATCAATTTAAATCTGTGTAATCTATAATATGAAAACAGTATTTCTTTTTCCCGGTCAGGGCGCTCAGTTTGTCGGGATGGGTAAAGAATTATACGAAAAACATGATTCGGTCCGGCAACTCTATCAACGGGCTAACGAAATTATCGGTTTTGATTTAGCCAAAATCTGTTTTGAAGGGCCGGAAACAGAATTAAATAAAACTAACATCTGTCAGCCGGCAATTTTAGTAACAAGTTTAGCGGCTCTGGAATCGATGCGTTTGGCCCACCCGGAAAATCAATCTTTTGTCGCCACCGCCGGTTTGAGTCTGGGTGAATATACGGCTCTGGTGGTCGCCGGCGCCTTATCTTTTGAAGATGCGGTTAAGATTGTCGAACGACGCGGCGTTTTTATGCAGGAGGCCTGCGAACAACAACCCGGCGGAATGGCTTCTGTTATCGGTCTTGACCGCGAACAAGTTCGGAAAATATGCGAATCCGTTGCCGGAGTTGTTAATATCGCCAATCTTAACTGTCCGGGGCAGATTGTTATTTCCGGCGAAACCAAAGCGTTGGAAGAGGCCGGCCGGAAAGCCAAAGAATCCGGCGCTAAACGGGTCATTCCCCTTAAAGTCGCCGGTGCTTTTCATTCTCCCCTGATGAAACCGGCTGAAGAAAAATTAAAAAAAGAACTTGATAAAATAGAAATTAAAAATCCCAAAGAGCCGGTGGTTTCTAACGTTACAGCCGATTATGTCAAGACGGCCGAAGAAATCAAAAATTGCCTCAGCCGGCAAGTGGTCAGTTCCGTTCTCTGGGAGGATTCGATGCGGCGTCTGATTCAGGACGGGGTGACTAAATTTTATGAAATCGGACCGGGCCAGGCTTTAACCGGCCTGATGCAGCGGATCCTCGCCTCGTCTTCTCCAACGCGGAGCGGGGATGAAAAAGTGGAATGTTATAATTTTTAATCACATTCAATATTTATTAACGGAGTAATATAATGTTAAAAGACAAAATCGCCCTGGTGACCGGTGCTTCCCGCGGAATCGGTAAAGAAATTGCTTTGGTTTTAGCATCTCAGGGAGCTGATATTATTCTGGTTGATATCAATGAATCTTTACTTCAGTCCGCGGCCAAAGAAGTGGAATCCCGGGGTGTTAAAACTTTAATTATTAAAGCCGATGTGTCTAATTCCGCCGAAGTGGAGAAAATGGCCGACCAGGCCTACCAGCATTTCGGTAAAATAGATATCCTGGTTAACAATGCCGGCATCACCCGTGATAATCTTATTTTGCGAATGAAAGACGAGGAATGGGACCAGGTTCTATCGGTTAATCTTAAAGGCGTGTTCAATTGCACTAAGGCTGTATCCCGCTATATGATTAAACAACGGCAGGGTAAAATTATTAACATTGCTTCCGTTATTGGAATCGCCGGCAATGCCGGACAGTCCAATTATGCTGCTTCCAAAGCCGGTGTGATTGCCTTTACTAAATCGGCGGCCAAGGAATTTTCCTCCCGTAATATTAATGTGAATGCCATTGCCCCCGGTTTTATCCAGACCGATATGACCGATGGTTTAAAAGAAGACGTTAAAAAACAGATGCTGGAACGGATTCCGCTTGGTCGCCTCGGTACTTCTCAGGATATTGCTAATGTTGTTTCATTTCTGGTCAGCCCTTCAGCCGATTATATCACCGGTCAGACCGTTGTTGTTGACGGCGGTATGGTGATGTAAACCCCGCCCTTTTGGCGCACCAAAAGAGCGGGGGGAAGTCATTCTTCACCGCCGTTTCTGTATAATTTACCAGGAGGAAATTAAGAATGACCGAGTCTTATGATCGCCCTCATGAAATGTCGGCGGTTAATGCTATCACTCCTGCTTTCAATCAGATGATAAAAGTGCTATTCCGGCCTTTTAATTTTGTCCGATGGCTAAAATTTGGTCTAGTTAGTTTTATTGTCGCTTTAGGCAGCGGTGAAATTTTGAATATCAATCTTCCTTTCGGCCGGGACCAGGCCTATGACAGCGGAAAAACGTCTTATCAGATAGAAAACATTTATAACTGGGTGTCAGCCAAAGGACTGATTTCGTCTTTCAGCGAACAGGAAAACCTAGTCCTGGTGATTATCCTCGGAATTATTATCCTCTTAGTTATAACAACCATTTGGACTATTCTGGTTTATCTGGGTTCCCGTTTCAGTTTTGTCTTTCTGGCCGGGATCATAAAAAATGACCTGCAGATAAAAATGTCTTATCAAGAAAATCGGTCCAGCGGCTGGTCTTATTTTCTCTGGCGGGTCGTCTTTATGCCCACGGTTTTATTGATTATCTTACTCTTAACCGGTGTGCCTTTGCTGTTTTTAATCAAGTCCGCCATAAATAACGGGTTTAGCGCCGGCGTGATTATCGGGTTAATCATCAGCAGTTTATTTTTGGTAATCCTGATGATTATCTTAACTGTGGTCAGCGTTTTTACCAATGATTTTGTTCTTCCGATAATGTATCTTTTTAAACTAAAGATTCTCAATGCCTGGCGGATATTTTTGACCTTACTTAAAAATAATAAAATAGAATTTTTTATTTATCTGCTGCTTAAGATTGGTCTGGGCTTCGCGGCCGCTATTATTTTCATTATCCCTTGTTGTTTGTTAGGTTGCTTGATGATACCGTTAGCCGGCCTGTTAGCCGGATTGGGATTTCTGGCTTTGCAAAAACCTTTGTTATGGATTATCATTATCCCGGTCGGATTGTTCCTCTGGATAATCAGCAACTATCTACGGCAGGTGCTTATTTTGCCGACAAAGATTTTTTTTCGGAGCTATTCCCTGGTTTTCCTGGAAAGATTCGGTCAGGAATTTATCAGTATTAAACGTTAGCGGTCAAAAGTTGACAGTTTAAGATAAAGATGTTATAAATGAGCCTGAGTTTATTTCGGGGTCTTTTCGCTAAAGTGTAACAAATTTAAATGCCCGATTAGGAATCAATTCATATGACCGTCAAAAAAGTTACCCCTCAGAATCTGGTTAAATATCTCAAAAAACCGTGGGTGCCGATTACTCTCGGGATGATCGATGATTATGAAGTAAAAATCCTGGAGTTTAAAGGCGCCTACTACCCGCACCAGCACCGGCAGCATGATGAATTCCTGTTTGTTTACGACGGCCGTATTTGTATTGAACTTGAGCGCGGCGAAAAAATTATTCTCAAAAAAGGCGAAGGGGCTTTTATTGAAAAAGGAACCGTTCATTGCTCCAGCGCTAAAACTAAAGCCCTGGTCCTGGCCGTTCAGAAAAATACCATTATGGACGATTTCGTTAAAACATAAATTTTGCGGATAGTTTTTGTGGATATAAAAATTGAACAGATAATCTCAAGGATGGTTGAAAAACTGGTCAAGCAATACCAACCGGAAAAAATCATCCTGTTTGGCTCCTACGCCTGGGGAAAACCAACCAAGGACAGTGATGTTGACTTGTTTATTATTAAAGAAACCGATGAACGGCATATTGATCGGGCTATCCGCGTCAATGAGATTCTTGACGAGGAAAATGGCCTGGTTGCCCTTGAATCATTAGTATATACAAAGAATGAAACCCAGCGCCGGTTAGAAATGGAAGACCCTTTTATAAAAAAAATAATGCTTAAAGGGACAGTGCTTTATGGCGAGTAAAGATGTTATTAAAGAGTGGTTCGGTCGGGGAAATACAGATATTGAAGAAGCTGAATTTCTTCTTGGAAATGAAAGATCTCTGGAAACAGTATCTTTTCTTATTCAGCAAGCCGTTGAAAAATATCTCAAGGGATTCCTGATTTATCACGGATGGGAATTAGAAAAGACACGCGATTTAGTAAAACTTCTTAAAGAAACAATTAAAATTGACAACTCTTTTGAACAATATTCATCCTTGGCTCGCGAAGTTAAAAACTTTTATTTTGAGAGTCGTTATCCGATAGGATATGATTTAGAATATACCAACGAAGGGATGGCCGTGAGTTTGAAGGCCGCTAAAAAACTTATTGCCTTAATAAAATAAAAAATAAAATAAGGATTTTTATGGATGACAAACTGAAAATTCTCAAACAAAAACGGCAAGAAGCGTTGCTCGGCGGCGGAGCTGAACGGATTAAAAAACAGCATGAACAGGGAAAACTGACCGCCCGGGAACGGATCAATCTCCTGCTTGATAAAGGCACTTTTAAGGAACTGGATATGTTCGTTACCCACCAGTGCACTCATTTTGAGATGGAAAAGAAAAAATGCCTGGGTGACGGAGTCGTTACCGGTTACGGGACGATTAACGGACGGTTAGTTTATGTTTTTTCCCAGGATTTTACCGCCTGGGGAGGTTCATTAGGCGAGGCCTTTGCCAATAAAATATGCAAGGTGATGGACCTGGCGATGAAAGTCGGCGCTCCGGTAATCGGCTTGAATGATTCCGGCGGCGCCCGAATCCAGGAAGGCGTCGTCAGCCTGGGCGGTTATGCTGAAATATTTTTCCGTAATACGATGGCTTCCGGGGTCGTCCCCCAGATTTCCATCATTATGGGACCCTGCGCCGGCGGAGCGGTTTACTCGCCCGCTTTAACCGATTTTATTATTATGGTTAAAAATACCAGTTATATGTTTATTACCGGTCCGGAAGTAATCAAAGAGGTTACCAAAGAAGAAGTTACTTTTGAAAAATTAGGCGGGGCGATGACCCATAATACTCTTTCCGGAGTGGCTCATCTCGCGGCTGAATCGGAACAGGATGCCCTGCTATTATTAAAAAAATTATTGAGTTATCTTCCGTCCAATAATCTGGAAGAACCGCCTTACGTTAAACCGGGCGCCGGTGGTGATAAACCGGACCGGATGGATAAAGAGTTAAGCGAAATTATTCCGGCTGAGACGGATAAACCTTATGATATGCGGCTGGTGATTAAGCCTGTGATGGATAACCACGAGTTTTTCGAAATTCAGCCGGACTGGGCGAAAAATATGGTGATTGGTTTTGCCCGCTTGAACGGACACTCGGTCGGTGTGGTCGGTAACCAGCCCGCTTATCTGGCCGGCTGCCTGGATATTAATGCCTCGATCAAGGGAGCGCGTTTTGTCCGCTTTTGCGATGCCTTTAATATCCCGCTGGTTACTTTTGAAGACGTGCCGGGTTTTCTGCCCGGGACCGCCCAGGAATACGGCGGGATTATCCGTAACGGGGCCAAATTATTGTACGCCTATTGCGAAGCCACGGTGCCGAAATTAACCGTGATTACCCGCAAGGCCTACGGTGGGGCGTATGACGTAATGTGCAGTAAGCATATCCGGGCGGATATGAATTTCGCCTGGCCCACGGCTGAAATTGCCGTGATGGGGCCGGACGGGGCGGTCAATATCCTTTTCAAAAAAGAAATTGCCGGGTCAAAAAAACCGGAAGAAACCAGAAAAAAATTAGTGGCGGAATACCAGGAAAAATTTGAGAATCCTTATATTGCGGCGGAGCGCGGTTATATTGATGAGGTGATTGAACCGCCGGAAACCAGGCCGAAATTAATCGCCGCCCTGGAGAGTTTATTAAATAAAAGAGAATCAAGACCGCCCAAGAAACACGGGAATATACCGTTATAAAATGAGACTATTGACATCTCACCCCGAACTTGTTTCGGGGGTCTCATTAAATTCGAGGGGGAGCTCGTTGTGGCGTTCCATCTTGGCGGGAGCGCCATTCAATAGTCTCAAAATTCTCTACGAAAAATTTTATGGATAAATTGGAGCAGCAGGAAATAGATCTTATTGTTATCTCTGCAACCGTTAGTGTTTACCTGGATGAAATATTAAACCGGCCGCGGGAATACCAGACCGTTGCCTCGGCCGGATTATGGAGAACACAAGGGTCGCCTCAAAAAAAATCGTGGAAATGGTCGTTGCATCCACATTTTTCAACCTCGTGGAAAAATACCCAAATTAAATCCGGCTGGTTACGAAGTGACCGAAACGAATTATTAAAATGACAGGTTACTGATCAGACATAAATTTTCCGTAGTATTTTTTGGTGGGACACCTTTGAAGGTGCCGATTAATATAAATTTTTCTGAAAGAAAAATTTATTTATGGTAAAAATTACCGAGACAGTTTTACGTGACGGACATCAATCGTTGATTGCTACCCGGATGACCACCGCCGATATGCTGCCGATTCTGGAAAAAATGGACCGGGTTGGCTATTTCTCACTGGAAATGTGGGGCGGGGCTACCTTTGATGTCTGCCTGCGTTTTTTGAACGAAGACCCCTGGGAACGTTTGCGTCAGATTAGAAAAGCCGTTAAAAAAACCAAACTCCAGATGCTTCTGCGCGGGCAAAATCTGGTGGGCTACCGGCATTATGCGGATGACGTCGTGGAAAGATTTGTCGCTAAAGCCCGCGAAAACGGGATCGATGTTTTCAGGATTTTTGATGCGGTTAATGATATCCGCAATATGACCACGGCGATTAAAGCCGCCAAAAAAGCCGGGGCGCTGGTGGAAGGGACTATTTCTTATACCTCCAGTCCGGTTCATACCATAGAAAAATATATCAAATTCGCGCTGGAATTAAAAAATCTGGGCGCCGATATTATTTGTATTAAAGATATGGCCGGTTTTATTTCCCCGGCCATAGCTTATGATTTAACCAACGCCTTGAAAAAGGAAGTAAATCTGCCGGTTCACCTGCATTCCCATTGTTCCGGCGGGATGGCGCCGGTGGTTTATCTGATTGGTTGTGAAGCCGGAGCCGATATTCTGGATACGGCCATTTCACCTTTTGGCTGGGGGGCCTCTCAGCCGCCCACCGAAACCATTGTCGCCGCTTTCAAAGGAACGCCTTATGATACCGGACTTGATCTGGAATTGTTAATGGAAATCGCTGATTATTTTCAGAAAATAAAAGAAAAGTATAAAGATATTCTTGACCCGATTTCCGAACGCGTTGATACCAGGATTTTACTTCATCAAATTCCCGGCGGGATGATCTCCAACCTGATTTCGCAACTTAAAGAACAAAACGCGATGGATAAATACGAAGCAGTTTTAAAAGAAACCCCGCGGGTGCGTAAAGACCTCGGTTATCCGCCGTTGGTAACACCGACCAGCCAGATTGTCGGAACGCAAGCCGTTTTAAACGTGTTGACCGGCGAAAGATATAAAATTATTCCTAAAGAAGTAAAAGATTATATCAGGGGAATGTACGGACAACCACCCGGACCGATTGATGAAACGCTTAAACAAAAAGTCTTAGGTGATGAAGAGCCGATTCAAGGGCGGCCGGCTGACTTGCTGAAGCCGGAGATGGAACAAGCCCAATCGGAAGCCAAAGAATACAGCGAAACCGAAGAAGATATTTTGTCTTATGTTCTTTTTCCGCAGGTGGCCAAGGAATTTTTTGAAAAACGCCGGAAAGGAGAACTAACTCCGCCTGCCCCGAAATTATCGGGGCCGGTGATTAAACCATCCGGCACGGGAAAACCGGCTGTCGTATCATCAAGCCAACCGGCTCATCGGCCGGTTGTTCAGATGGTTTCGAGCGAAGAAGCGGGTAAATTTACTGCCACATTGGATAATAAAAAATATCAGGTTAATATTACCAGGCAACCCCAGGTAAGCAATGCCATTCCGCTGGTGGTGGAACTGGTCCCGCTCTTTCCTGGAGAAAGGGTGGGGCTTAACGGCCGTTCTTATGAAGTTAAACTGGAATGCCTGCCTGTCCCGTCCTCCGCCTTAGGCGGATTAGGCGGATTATCGGGAAATGAAATTGTTAATCCTGTTTCGTCTTCACCTCTTTCTTCTATTTCCCCATCAGCGGCGATAATTTCATCGATTAAAACCGCCGCTCCGGTTTCCAAACCGGTTGTTTCAAAAACCGATTCATCAGCCGGAGCGACTGATATTAAATTACCGATGCCCGGAAAGATTGTTAATATCAAAGTCAAAGTGGGCGACCGGGTTAAAAAAGGAGAGATGCTTCTGATTCTGGAAGCGATGAAGATGCAGAATGAAATAGATTCTCCTTGTTCCGGTGCGGTAACCGAGATTAACATTAAAACCGGTGATAACGTTGATAATAATACGGTGGTGATGCGGATTAAACCATAACGGCTGATTACTCACCCAGACCGGCCTGTCCCTATAAATCGGGGACTACTGCAAGCAGGGGCGTCCTCCGGGGACACTGATTTCACACCTGAATTTCTTTGCAACAAACCACATCTCAAAGTATAATTCAATTATGAAAACCGAATTTAAAAAAACTAATACCGGTATTAATATTGAAGTTAATAAATGTAAAAATCTTACCTGCAAAGTTTCTTCCGGTTTGGAAATCAAAGAATGTTACCAACCGGAAAAAAACACGGCGGATGATTACATTGATTCGTTAGGTTTTTCCGGTGAGTATCCTTTTACCCGTGGTATCCACCCGACGATGTACCGCGGCCGGCTCTGGACAATGCGGCAATATTCCGGTTACGGGACAGCCGAAGAAACTAACAAACGTTACCAATATCTCCTTCAACATGGGCAAACCGGGTTAAGCGTGGCGTTTGACCTGCCCACCCAGATGGGTTATGATTCCGATGACCCTTTAAGCCGGGGCGAAGTGGGTAAGACCGGCGTCGCGATCAGTTCGTTAGCGGATATGGAAACCTTATTTGACGGTATTCCGCTGGATAAAGTCAGCGTTTCAATGACCATTAATGCTACCTGTCCGGTGATTCTGGCGATGTATCTGGCCCTAGCGGAAAAACGCGGGATTGATTGGCAGAATCTGAACGGCACAGTCCAGAACGATATTTTGAAAGAATACTTTGCCCGGGGTGCTTATATTTTCCCTCCTGAACCTTCTTTAAGATTGGTGATCGATACGATTGAATATTGTATCAAAAATATCCCGCGCTGGAATTATATCAGCGTCAGCGGTTATCATATCAGGGAATCAGGTTCAACCGCGGCGCAGGAAATCGGTTTTACCTTAGCCGACGGGATTGCTTATCTGGATGCCGCCTTAAAGCGCGGGCTGGATGTGAACGAACTCGGTCGGCGGATTTCATTCTTCTTGAATGCCCACAACGATTTTTTAGAAGAGATTGCCAAATTCCGGGCCGCCCGTCGGCTCTGGGCTAAAATTATGAAAGAACGGTTCCGCGCCACCGACCCGCGGGCGATGATGTTCCGTTTTCATACCCAGACCGCCGGCTGCACCCTCACGGCCAAGCAGCCGGATAATAATG
>CAKKQI010000214.1 GCA_919901895.1 Candidatus Brocadiaceae bacterium
TCGTCGGAAAACTTGTCGTTTAAACCACGCCAGAAGCGGGGTAAAGCAGGCCGGATAAAAATAAGGGACAGGGTGATTAACACCCCGATGGCAATCATGGAACCGATGAGTATCTTTTTTGCTTTCATAAAAGTTTATTAAATATAGAAACTTGTCAGCGAAAGTCAAAAAATATTAGTTTGTGTCCTGATAAAGGATGTTTTTGGTGGGTTTCCAGTTGTCCGCAAAACTCCAGTCGCTGCTCGCTGTTTGCGGATTAGCGATGATGAATTCAGTTAACTGTAATCCTGACGCTTTAGCCCCCTTCCAGTAGATCTCCGGAAGGAAAAGAAGAACCGGAATCTCTGTCCGCTCAGGCGCCAGGTACCATGGGGCGTCGGTGATGATTTCCTGTGTACCTTCCACGTCTGCATAGGTCGTCCGGGCGCCCACATTTGGTTCTACATAGACCACGATTTCTTCCTGACTTAATTGCCTCAAAACATCGTCGTTTAGGATAGATGAATAAACCCCTAATTCAGGTATCGCTTCTTTAAATTCCACCCGGTATTTTTCGCCCAGTGTTTTTATCATAGACGAATCACCGATTTTAAATTTTACCAGATATTCTTTAGCCGGAGCCGGCTCCTCGGCGCAGACCGCCAGATGGCTGAAGAATAGTCCAACCAAAATGATGATTCCGGAAATGACTTGCTTAAGACTCATACTTTTACCTTTCTATAAAATTGTTGCGTAAATTTTGTAACTGATAACTGATTACCAATTATCGGTTACTATCACCAATGATTTTTCCTTAACTCTTACACCTTTAACCTGTTACGGTTATTCTGTGACGTGGAACAAAAAACAACTTCCGCCGCTACTGACGGCAATTTTTTTACTATCAGACGAAAAACGAACTCCACCGATACGGCCATGTAAATCTACTCCATAAACATATTTTTGTTTTTCGATATCCCAAATCGCAAACCCGCCACTATCACCGCCTATGGCAACGTAGCAACCATTAAAATCTATTGAACGCCCCCCCCGGGAATGTTGGGCAACCAGAATAATATCAAAGGATCGTTTAAAACCCAAATGCCTTTTTGTACCACCGCATTGTTATTTTGGTTATTTTTTTTGTATCCTTCGAAGAGTATTTTTTGCCCATCCGGTGAGAAATAAAACCGATAACATCCCAGTAAAAATTTATCTCTTAATTCCCTGATTTTTTGTCCATTGCTGAGGTCGTAATGGCTGATCCAACCGGCCTGCTGGTCAGCCGGAACACGCTGGCCCGATTTTTCACTACCGCTGGGGTAATAAAGTGGCCGGCTGCTACTCACATACACCGACTGGCTATCCGGGCTGAACTGGGCCCATTCGGCCTGGTGGCGTTCCTCATCCTTCCGCAAGGCGTACTTTAATGACCACGTTTCTGTTTCCCAGACCATCACCTTCCATTCGCCGCGCGTGCGGGTAAGCAGATATTTGCCGTTCGGTGAAAAACTGACCTGGGCAACATTAGCGTCATCCGGGTAACCGGCCAAAATATCATCCGGTGCTGTATTCCAATCTTCGTTATCCGTATCGGTATAAATCGTTTTAATTAAGTTTCCGTCCGGCACAGAAAAGATTTCCACCTTTCCATCGTTAGAACCATAACCGGATGCTAATATTTGGCTGTTCGGATGAAAAACAATCGCGCCGGTGCCTCCTTTTTCATTGCCCCATTCCTTGATTAAATTAAGATTTTCACCATCTCTGATCTCCACGCCGCTTAAAGTAGCCAGAGCGATATATTTACCGTCCCGGGAGTAATCCAAATGATAAATCAGGTTTCCGCCGAGGTCGCAGGAAGCAATCAGGCGTTCGTTGATTTCTTTTTCGTTTTCGGCCTGACGTTGTTCATACGAAGGTCCTTGTGGCGTGGTTTTCCTGACGCTGATCACGATGAACCGGATAAGAGCAATCAGGCAAATAATTCCGAAAATAATGGAAGCAATGAGCAGGATTTTTTTCATAAATCCATAAATTTTTTATATTCAGTATAAAAATTTTGCAACATTCCAATATATCAATTCATTATCAAAAGTCAAAAAATATTGAAGTTATTTCGGAATGCATTGGCTGTGTCAATACCAATGCCGGATGTTTTATTAGATAACATCTAATAGGCAATGATGAATTCAGTTAATTGGTAGTATCAATGGAGTCTGTTGCGCAAATAGCCAATGGATTGGTAGCGGCGGGGTGGCGCTTTTGTCGCCATGGCGCGTCCGGCGCCACTTGTCCCCGCCTGTAG
>CAKKQI010000215.1 GCA_919901895.1 Candidatus Brocadiaceae bacterium
GGACGATATAGTTATCAGCGTTTTATTGAAGAATTTGATCGGGAATTAGTCAAGGAGGGTTTTCAGCCGGTTATTTCAGTTGATGATTCTGAAACAGTAACACCACTTCTGGCCGAAGGGCAAAAATTCCGTGTTTTATACGGACGGGTTAAGGCCTTTCGGCATAAACGTTTCCCGGGGCGGAAGTTGTTTGTTGGAGAAGTCAGGGCATTTTTACAAAGAATGGGGATTCGTAAGAATTATTAAACAGAAAGGTTTGTTGATATGTGCGGAATTGCCGGGATAATAAGTTTAAATCGAATCGCCAGGCCGGATTTGAAACATAGATTAGAAGTAATGAATGAATTGCAAGTCCACCGGGGGCCGGACGGAAGCGGTCTCTGGACGCATCCGGATAATTATGTGGGCGTGGCCCACCGGCGGTTGAGTATCATTGATTTAAAGACGGGGACTCAGCCGATGACCGACCGGCAAGGCAACTGGATAACTTATAACGGTGAGATTTACAATTATATAGAGTTGCGTAACGAATTAGGTCTGGAATTATTTACCACCACCTCGGATACGGAAGTAATTTTGCAGGCTTACCGGAAATGGGGAGATGATTGTGTCAATCATTTGCGCGGAATGTTTGCCTTTGCCATCTGGGATGAAGCCAATAAAAAATTATTCTGCGCCCGGGACCGCTTTGGAATTAAACCGTTTTATTATACCGTGGTGGATGACATATTTTATTTTGCCTCGGAAGCAAAAGCTCTCCTGCCATTCCTGAAGCGAATCGAAACCGACCCGGAAGGATTCAAAGATTATATTACTTTCCAGTTTTGCCTGGCCGGCAAAACGCTTTTTAAAAATATTCGGGAACTGTTGCCCGGTCATATTCTTTCTATTACAAACGGTTCCATAGCAGTCAAGCGTTATTGGGAGGTTTTTTATAATATTGATTCCCGGCAAACCGATAAATATTTTGAAGATAAAATCAGTTCCCTCTTAATTGAATCGGTTGATTTGCATTTACGCAGTGATGTGCCGGTGGGTGCGTATTTGAGCGGCGGGTTGGATTCCAGCATTGTGGCTTCCCTGGCGACCAGGCAATCATCGGACGATTTTGTCGGGTTCAACGGTAAATTTTCCGGCGGCGAGGAATACGACGAAAGTAAATATGCCCGGGAGATTGCCCGCCTCCGTGATTTTAAGGCATATGAAATTGATATTACCGTTACCGATTTTATTGAAAATATTCGGCGGATGATTTATCATCTTGATTATCCGGTGGCCGGGCCGGGTTCTTTTCCCCAATATATGGTTTCGCGATTTGCCGCTAAACATCGTAAAGTGGTTTTAGGCGGGCAGGGTGGAGACGAGATTTTCGGCGGTTATACCCGTTATTTGATTGCTTATTTTGAACAATGTGTTAAAGGCGCCATTGAAAACACTCTCCATTCCGGTAATTTTATCGTTACTTACGAATCAATTATTCCCAACCTCGTAGCTCTAAAAAACTATAAACCGCTTCTCCAGGAATTCTGGCGCGATGGTTTGTTTGAAGACCTGGACCACCGATATTTTCGTTTGATTAACCGGGCGACGACTTTTAACCAGGAAATCAACTGGTCACTTTTAAAAGATTATTCGCCTTTTGAATCTTTCAAAAGTATTTTCAGGGCGGATAATGTTAAAAAAGAATCTTATTTTGACAGTATGACCCATTTTGATTTCAAGACGCTCTTGCCGGCTTTACTGCAGGTAGAAGACCGGGTCAGCATGGCCCACGGGCTGGAATCCCGGGTGCCGTTTCTAGACCACCCGCTGGTGGAATTGGTTGCGACGATTCCTTCAAATATTAAGTTTAAAAATGGAACAATGAAATCAGTTTTAAAGAATGCGATGAAGTCATTTCTGCCGGAAATGATTTTTAACCGAAAGGATAAAATGGGATTTCCTGTGCCGTTGAGCGAGTGGCTTCAGGGTGAGGCGCGGGATTTTGTGCGGAATATCTTTTCTTCGCGTCGGGCCTTATCACGGGAATTGATTAATAATAAATTGGTTCTTGATGGAATCGACCAAGAACCTAAGTTCGGCCGGAAAATCTGGGCATTACTCTCTCTGGAATTATGGCAGCAGGAATTTCACGATAAAGAACAGGAATTTAAAAAACTGATAAAATAAATCCCGCTGATAACGGGGTAAATATGGAGGTGCTTATGAAAGTGCTTATTACCGGCGGCGCCGGTTTTATCGGATCGCATCTGACCGAGCGGTTGCTGCAGCGGAAAGATAAAGTTTTGGTGATTGATAACTACTCCACGGGACGACGTGATAATCTTACGCCGCAGCCTAACCTGACCATTGTTGAAGACACGATTGCCGATACAGATTTGGTTAATAAAGTATTTGATGATTTTAAACCGGAGGTGGTTGTTCATGCGGCGGCGTCTTACAAAGACCCGGAAAACTGGGTGGAAGATACCCGGACCAACGTGCTGGGGAGCGTGAATGTGGTAAAAGCAACCAAACAGATGAATATTAAGCGGCTGATTTACTTTCAAACTTCGCTCTGTTACGGATTGCAGCCGTTAGAACAACCGATTACCTTGAAGCATCCTCTCAGGCCGGAAGGCAGCAGTTATGCGATCAGTAAAACGGCGGGTGAATTATACATCAAATTAAGCAATTTAAACTATATTTCTTTCCGCCTGGCCAATGCCTATGGCCCCAGGAATCTCAGCGGTCCGTTGCCCACTTTTTATCAGCGTTTAAGCACCGATAAGCCGTGTTTCGTGATGGATACCAGGCGTGATTTTATTTATGTGGATGATTTAATTGATATTGTCATGCTGGCCATTGACGGGAAAGGCCGGCCGGGCCCATATCATGTTTCTTCGGGAGGCGATTATTCCATTAAAGTACTTTTTGAAGCGGTGGTTAAAGCAATGGGCATTACTTTGAAACAAGAAGTAGAGGTCCGGCCGCGTAATCCGGATGATGTTGCTACGATTTTGTTGGACCCTTCTGAAACTGAACGTGATTTTAACCGGCGGGTAAATACGCCTCTGGAAAGCGGGGTCGCCAGAACTGTCGCCTGGTATAAAAAATATGGGATTACCCAGACTTATACCCATTTAAAACAGACAGAGGGAAAAAAATAAACCCTGTTAGGCTATGATTAGTATGAGTGAATTTAACCAACAGAATGTTCTGGTCACCGGCGGGGCGGGATTTATCGGCAGTAATCTGGTCAAGATTATTATTCAATCAGCTCCGGCCAAAGTGGTGATCGTTGATAATTTACTTTCAGCCGAGCGGATTAACGTACCGGAACACCGAGCGGTTCGTTTTATAGAAGGGTCGATTGCAGACGAGAGTATCTTAAATGGTTTAAATGATGAATTTGATTACGTTTTTCATCTGTCAACCTATCACGGGAACCAGAGTTCTATTGCCAATCCGTTGGCTGACCATGCGAATAACACCCTGACTACCTTAAAACTTTACGAAAGGATTAAAAATTTCCGAAAGGTAAAAAAAGTCGTCTATGCCTCGGCCGGTTGCACGGTTGCTAAAAAAACGTTTGATGATATCAAGCCGACCACTGAAGACGACCCGGTTTCGCTGGTCCAGGATAGTCCTTATGCGATTTCAAAAATCATCGGTGAATTTTATTCGGTTTATTATCATAAGCAGCATAATCTGCCGACGGTGCGGGCGCGGTTCCAGAATGTTTACGGTCCCGGCGAGATATTAGGGGCCGGGCAATGGCGCGGGACGCCGGCGACGGTCTGGCGTAATGTTATTCCGGTATTTATTTATAAGGCGCTTAACCAGATGCCGCTTCCGGTGGAAAATGAAGGCCGGGCCAGCCCCGATAAAATCGGGGCCAGCCGGGATTTTATTTATGTGGAAGATATCTGCCGCGGTTTAATCGCCTGTGCTTTTAAGGGAAAAGCCGGCGATGTCTATAATCTGGCCAGCGGGCAGGAGACGACTATTTTAGAATTAGCCCAATTAATTAATAACCTGACCGCTAATCCCGCGGCGATTGAATCCCTTCCCAGACGAAACTGGGATAATTCGGGCCGGCGGGTCGGTTGTGCGGTGAAATCGTCCAAAGAACTTCAATTTAAAGCCGAAATTCTATTAAAAAAAGGATTAATTAACACCATTGACTGGACCAGGCAAAACCGGTCATTAATTCAAGAATGCATAGATAAACACCGTGATCATTTAAAACACATTTAATTAGTCCGGCTCACGACAAGAAATGATGCATTTTTCTAAAATAAAAACCCTTGTTTTATATGCCGGCTATACGCGCGTCTTATCTTATTTTGAAGATTGGTCTGATGCTTTTATTGAGGCCGAAGAATTTGAAATTACGGTTGTTAATATTGCCAACAAAAACAACCTTGGGCTTGTAGAAAGAACCGTCAAAAATTATGATTTTATTGTAATATTGCATTCGGCGTTTGGCGACACGCTGGATTATATTAGTCATTATAAAAATATACTACGCGAGCGGCCGGCAAAATTGATGGTGTTTGTCGGTAACGAAGTGAATTACCCTCCGCCGCTTTTGGGAGTACACGAAAAAATTGTATTTCTCCAGTCAATCAAACCTGATTTTATTGCTACCCAGTTACCTCTGGAAACCGGACAAAAACTTTACGAGGATATTACCGGTGCCGGGGTGGTTGACCTGCCGCATGCCTTAAATCCGAAAAGGTTCAGCCCGGCAGTTTCTCAATCAGCCAGAAAAATAGATATTGGGGTCAGGACGCATAAATATTATCCTTTTATCGGAGATAATGAAAGAACGTCCCTTGTGGAATATTTCGTTAAAACCGGAGTTGCGTCGCCTTTAAGGTTGGATGTTAGCACCGATTACCGGGCCAGATTTTCTTCCGGGAAATGGTCGGAATTTTTAAATAAATGCAAAGGGACGCTGGCGACCGAGGCCGGCAGTTACTATCTGGAAAAAGACGATGCGACCGTAATAAAAATAGCCGGATATATAAAAAACCGGTGCGGCCCGCTCCAGAAGTATTCTTTTAAGTTTGAGGAAAGGTATAAAAAATTTATTCCCGTTTTTTTTAAATCAATCCTCAGGACCATCATGGGAATCTCCGGTACCGAAGAGCGATACGGGAAAGGAATATATTATTCTGTTGGTTTTGAAGAAATATACGAAAGATTTTTTAAAAACTACCTAAATTCTTTAAACGGCAAATGTATTTCTTCAAGGCATTTTGAGGCGATTGGAACCAAAACTTGCCAGATTATGTTTCCGGGTCGGTTTAACGGAATCCTGGAAGCGGATAAACATTACCTATCGCTGAACCTTGATTTTTCTAATATCAAAGAGGTGTTAGAAAAGTTCAGGGATTTGAGTTACCGGACAAAACTGGTGGACGACGCTTACGAGTATGTAATGAGCCACCACACTTATAGGCACCGGATAAAGAAGATTTCCGGGTTATTCAAATAAAAACCCCGTTAAAAATGATGATCATCCTGACGGATTTCCAAGCATTCCTAACGGGGTGAATTTAAGGTTGTTGATAAAGTCAACAGGCTCATTCCGAACCTTGCCCTGAAATAAGTTCAGGGTATCGGGGTGAGCTCGTTAAAAAGTTTTTCAACGGGCTCAATTTTATTTTTCGGACGGGGTTTTTTCAGTTTCAATTACAATACCCAGTTCGTCTTCTAAAGAAACCAGATAATCTTCAATATCAATGATAAATTCTTCCAATTCATTCACCCGGTCTTCTAATTGTTCAATCCGTCCGTTCATATTTTCCATAACCATTTTAATTCTGGCTCCGACTTCGCGCGCTTCTTCAGATGAAGGAGGTGACAATTTTTTTTCCTGGGTTAAAGCCGTTCCGTTCAGGATAAAAAATACCGTTACCAGCGCACAGACTCCGATAATTATTCCGTATTTCATAGAGGTCTCCTTATTAAATTGAAGCAGTTCCGCCCCGCCTTCGGCGGGACGGATTTGCTTTTGTTTACTTTTATGCGGGCGGTCCCGCGCTACCAAGATTTTTATCTTCGTCCGCCCGGTTTGGCTGGTCTGGGGGCAACTTTTGGTTTTGGTCTTGGTTTGTTATGTTTATCCCGGATATTTTCCTTATGGTCCCGGACGTTTTCCCGTTTATCGCGGACGTCTTCTCTTTTGTCCCGGCGGTCTTCGTGGCGGTCAACCTTGTCTTCCATTTTATCTAATTTTCCGCCATCGTGTTTAGCGTCCCGGACATCTTCCCGTTTATCCCGGAAGTCTTCTTTTCTATCCCGGACATCCTCACGTCGGTCTTTGACATCTTCGCGGTGGTCGCGGACGTCTTCCCGTCTGTCGCGAACATTTTCAGCCTTATCCCTATGTTCCCACATTTCTTTTCGGTGTTGGGCGGCTTCGGGGTTGTTTTTAGCCCATTCGGTCCGGGCGTTCTGCCGTTCATCAGGGGTAAGTTTACCGTCCCCGTTGGCATCATTTTTTGTCACAAATTCGCTCCGGCGTTGTTCCCAGGCGGCTTTGACATTGCCGCGTTCGGTTTCGTTTAGTTTGCCGTCGCCGTCCGCGTCAAACTTTTTCAGTAAAAATTCCTTCCGGCGGTCGCTCATTTCACCGCGGTGTTTTTTTATCTTTTCTTTGATTTCCTTACGGTTTTGTTTCTCAAATTGCTTTTGAGCCTTGGCTTCTTCCAGGCTTAAAAGACCATCGTTATTGGTATCAGCCTGTTCTAATCGTTTCTGGGCGCCGACATGCTCGAAATCCTTTAGCGCGGCCTGACGTTCCGCACCATCCAGCACTCCGTCCTTATTGGTATCAGCGTTATCAAAGCGCTCTTGGTCATAAAGTTCATCGTAGCGCTTTTCAATATTCTTATGCTTTTTATTCAGGTCATCGCCCTGGCCGCTGTTACCGTCTCCGGTTTCGTCCACTTTACCGCTGTGGGAGTCATCTTTATTATCCCCTTTACCCTTGTTTTCGTCTTCGCCGGCCCGGGTCAGCGGGCTGAAGCTAATGATAAGCGCGATGATGATGCCGAGCGCTCCGACCAGCCATCTCATTCTTTTCCTTTCCATAAACCCTCCTTTATAAAATTGGTCCTTAAAAAGATTTAATATTTGGCTCTCTATATAGGTGAACCCCTTTATCCCGGAAAGGTTTCGGTGGTTTTAAAGAATTTCCGAAAGTTTTCTTTCCATAACTCTTTGGTTAATAAGGAAATACTGAAGGGTGGAACGCTAACCTATAATTTTTTAAAAACTTGACATTTTTTTAAATCATAATATGATAATCTGTTATCCGGGGCGACGATAAAATTTTTCGAAGAAAAATACCGAAAGGTCGGCATTTCTCTTACGCCCCACCTCATCGGCGGGTCGCCGAAGAGGCGCCTAATGACTCACTCCCGAAAGGTCGGGATTTCGCTACGGGTAATGACTCACGATTTATACGCCCGTAGCTTAATATTTATGGTGGCGTAGATCAATACCGAAAGGTCGGCATTTCTCTTACGCCTAATGACTCACTCCCGAAAGGTCGGGATTTCGCTACGGGTAATGACTCACG
>CAKKQI010000216.1:0-5057 GCA_919901895.1 Candidatus Brocadiaceae bacterium
GATGAGCCGTTCCGGTTTTTGTAACAGCCGGTTGACCAGCAGGGCTTTTTTATTTTTTTGCCTGACCAGCAGGGCCAGCCGGCTTTTCCGGAACGAAAATAAGGCGATTTCGGAAGCGGAAAAAAAGGCGCTTAAAAGAAGCAAACAGCCGATAATAATAAGTAAGGAAGTGGCGGGTAGTTCTAAAGCAAAATTTTCCATTTAAATTATCTCCTTGAGACTGTTGAAAAACCCACCTCCGATGTTGAGACATCTTAGTAGCGGCGGGTTCGCCTCAGGCGAATTATGTCCCGCTTGTATTATTTATTGGCCATAAAGCTCCAACGCTACCTGTAGGCAGGGTGGATTGTGTCCCGCTCTTGTCTTCTGGCGGCCGGCGGTCTGGTCGCTCTCTATGATTGGCTTATATAATACTAAATTTTTAATTGACTTTCAAGTGAAATTAGATATGCTATTTTGATATGAAAGAATTCTCTTTCCCCCGGCTTAATTTAAATAAACTTAAAACCTATTCCATTAAAAATCGGCGGAATCTGGTTCAGGTTAAACAATTTGCCCGAATCGTCCCGCCTGGGCGGGATTTTAATAAATTCCTGGAAAGTTTGCCTGATTTATTAGCCGGCCGCCTTTGGAACCGTTTAATTGAGGCCATTGTTAAAGCCCGGCGGAATAACCGGCTGGTCGGGGTGTCGCTGGGCGCCCATGTGATTAAATGCGGGTTGAGTCCGGTGATTATTGATTTGATGAAGCGCGGTCTTATTAACGCGGTGGCCTTGCACGGGGCCGGAGCAATCCATGATTACGAAATTTCTTTAATCGGCGCCACCTCTGAAGATGTTCAAGCAAATATTAAAACCGGCCGGTTCGGAATGGCCCGGGAAACCGCCGAGGTCTTTAACCGGGCCGCCCGCGTTGCCTGTGGATATGGAAAAGGATTAGGTCAGGCCTTGGGTGAATTAATCCTGGCCGATAAAAATAAATACGCTGGTTACAGTATCCTCGCGGCCGGTCGGAAACTTAATCTGCCTATCACCGTTCACGTGGCTTTTGGAACCGATACCGTTCATATGCACCCCGGTCTTTCCGGCGCCGCTTTGGGCGAGGCGACCTTGGCCGATTTCCATAAACTGATTTCTGTTGTCTGCCATCTAAACAAAGGCGTCTGGTTAAATATCGGTTCGGCCGTTATCCTGCCGGAAGTATTTCTCAAAGCCGTTTCGGTGGCCCGTAATCTGGGCTACCGGCTTAATGATTTTACTACGGCTAATCTTGATATGATTCAGCATTACCGGCCTAAAATGAATGTGACCGGCCGGCCGACCCCGCCAGGCGGGGAAGGAATCTCTATCACCGGTCATCACGAAATTATGCTGCCGCTTTTGAGGTGGAGTATTCTGGCTAAATTAAAAAACTCAGAATAATTAGTATCAAATTTACGCAGTAAATTTTATTATGAACTTAACCGATAGTCTTCAAAAATGGGGCCAGCCTGATGTGCTGGTTATCGGCGACCTCATTCTGGACCAGTACATCTGGGGCGAGGTCAACCGGGTTTCTCCGGAAGCGCCGATTCAGGTTTTGAATGTCAAGCGGAAAGAAATCCGGCTGGGCGGCTCCGCCAATGTCTGCCATAATCTGGTTACTCTGGGGGCCCGGGTGAGTTGCCTGGGCGTGATTGGTCGGGACGCCAGCGGCTTTGTCTTGCGTCAGGAAATGCAACGATTAAAAATCAATACCGCCGGCGTGAAAACAGTTCCCGGCAAAATCACACCGGTTAAAACCAGGATTATCGCCCAGCGCCAGCAGATTTTGCGAATGGACCAGGAAGATATTCAACCGCTGGCCGCTTCGGTTGAAAAATTATTATCGGCCTATTTGAAAAAGCACATCAAAAAATATAACCTCTTGATTATTTCTGATTACCGGAAAGGCGTCTGCACGCCTGAATTATTACGCGCTATTTTCAGGGAAGCGCGCAAAAATAAAATTATGGTGATCGTTGACCCTAAGGGTGATGATTACCGCAAGTATCGCGGGGCGAACGGGCTGGCGCCCAACCGCGCTGAAGCAGAATTAGCCACCGGTCTTAAAATTACAGACGAGCGTTCCCGCCGCCAAGCGGCTCAAAAATTAATTAAAGAGTTGAATCTGGATTTTATGATTATTACTCTGGGTGAGAAGGGGATTTATTTTCTGGATAAAAACGGACGCGAAATCTATGACCCGGCTAAGGTATTGGAAGTTTATGATGTCAGCGGCGCCGGTGATACCGTGATGGCCGCTCTGGGCATCGGGTTGGTTAGCGGACTTGATATGAAAGATGCCATTCATCTGGCTAATTTAGCCGCCGGTGTGGCGGTTAGTAAACTCGGCACCGCCACCGTCACCCGCGACGAAATCGTCCGGCACTGGGACAATCTTTGTGGTAATTCCGTTCAGATATCTAATAAAATAGTCAAAATAGCCGAATTGGCTAAAATTTTATTGGAGATAAAAAAAGAAGAAAAAAAGAAAGTTGTTTTCACCAACGGATGTTTTGATATCCTGCATCCGGGGCATGTTCAATTACTGGAGTTTGCCCGGGTCCAGGGTGCTCTGTTGGTGGTGGGGTTGAATTCAGACCGGTCGGTCCGACGTTTAAAAGGTCCGGCCCGCCCGATTTTTACCGAGATTCAGCGGGCTCGGACACTCTCAGCCCTGGTCGCGGTTGATTATGTAGTTATTTTTGACGAACTAACACCATTGAACCTGATAAAAAAAATTAAGCCGGACGTTTTGGTCAAAGGCGCCGACTGGCGCGGTAAAAAAGTGGTGGGTGAAGAAATCATCAAAGCCCGCGGCGGCCAGGTTCTTTTTGCCCCGCTGGTTAAGGGAGTTTCAACCACTAACACCATCAGTCGTTTTTAATATGTTTTTTCATTATTTTTTTTGCGCCATCAGCGGTTATCTGCTCGGTTCTATTCCCTTCGGCTACCTTCTGGTTAAACTTAAAAAAAAGGTGGATATCCGAACGCTTGGCAGCGGCAATATCGGCGCGACTAATGTGGCCAGAATTTTAGGGCTTAAATGGGGTCTTTTTTGTTTTGTTCTGGATGTGATTAAAGGATTTTTGACGACTAAATTTATTCCTGATATTGCTATTAGCGTACTTAAAAAAATAGATATTTACTTGCCGATATGGTGTGGGACTTGTTTGAAAGCGGTTGAAAGTAATCCTACAGATTACATGGTGATTACCGGGTTATTTACTATTTTGGGGCATCTTTTCCCTGTTTATATTTGGTTTAAAGGCGGCAAGGGGGTCGCGACAGCTTTGGGCGTTTTTATGGTCATTGCGCCGGTTTCAACTGGGATTGCTTTTGTTATCTGGCTTATATTTTTCGCTGTTTTAAGATATATTTCTCTGGCATCAATTATGGCGTCTATTTCTTTAGGCCTGACTCCATTTTTTATAGACAACTCGTGTTTCCCCAACATATTTTTTTGGGAGAGCGATAATTTTATTATTTATGCCTGTGTCATTACGGCGCTCTTAGTTATCATCCGTCATATTCCTAATATCAAGCGGTTAATAGCCGGGACTGAAGCAAAAGTGAAACTATGGAAAAAAGATACGAGGTAGCAATGACCAAAAGAAAAATTCTGGTTCTGGGTGACGGTGCCTGGGGAACCGCCCTGGCGCTTAATCTTTATCATAACGGCCATCAGGTCCGTGTCTGGGGGGCTTTTCCGGATTATATCACCCACCTTAAAAAACAGCGGGAAAATACCACTTTCCTTCCCGGCGTAAAAATCCCGGCCGGGATTGAGTTTTATCATAATATTGAAACCGCTTTAGAGGCGATGGATTTAATGGTGCTGGCGGTGCCGACCCAGCATGCCCGTTCGGTCTTGCTCAAAGTAAAACCGTTTTATTCTCCGGTTGTTCCGATCGTTTCAGTTGCCAAAGGCATTGAACATAAAACATTGGCCCGGCCGAGTGAAATTATTAAAGAAATACTCAAGGCGAAAAAAATAGCCGTGCTATCCGGTCCGAGTCATGCCGAAGAAGTCGCGCGTCGGTTGCCGGCCAGCGTAGTGCTGGCTTCCCGTGATAAAAAATTCGCCCGCGATGTTCAACGTATTTTCATGAACGAACGATTCCGAATTTATACTCATTCAGATATGATCGGCGTGGAACTGTGCGGCGCTTTAAAAAATATTATTGCCATCGCGGCCGGTATCTGCGATGGTCTAAAATTAGGTGATAATGCTAAATCAGCCCTTTTAACCAGAGGGCTGGTGGAAATAACCCGGCTGGGCGTTAAAATGGGCGCCCGGTCCGGTACTTTTTTCGGACTGGCCGGCCTGGGCGACTTGATTACCACTTGTATCAGTCCGCACGGCCGGAACCGTGAAGTGGGCATTCGCATCGGACAGGGAGAAACGCTCGCCCGGATTATGAAAACAATGAAAAAAGTCGCCGAAGGTGTTTCAACTACCCAGGCGGTTTACCCGTTAATCCGGAAATATAAAATTGCGATGCCGATTACTAACGAAATATACCAGGTTTTGTTTAAAAATAAAAATCCGCGGCAGGCGGTCAGTGACCTGATGACCCGCCAGCCGAAAGCGGAAGAGATAAGAATTTGATCGTTGGTTGTTTGTAATTTGTAGGCACGGTTTATAACCGTGCCTTATGTAATTATTTAGCCGAGTGAAGAGAAATGGCCGGGACAAGAAGCCCCGCAGTTACATCGTCATATCGTAGCGGCGACATTTATGGAGTCCGTTGCACAAATAGTTAATTTGGACTGGTAGCGGCGGGGCTTGCCCCGATTAACATCGGGGCTTGTTCCCGCCATAATAATTGATTCCGATCTGCTTAAATGAATCTTAAAAAGATTGCGGTTACCCTTATTTTTTTATCTGTCTTTTTTTTGCTTGTTTTCTGTTTGCCGCTGCAAACCGCCGGGCCGGACAACAATAAAACAGACCTGCCGTCCCCGATGGAATCGGGGTCTGATATTCTTGAAAACCGCGTCAATCAACTCCTTAAAAAATATCATCTGGAAAAG
>CAKKQI010000216.1:5067-8949 GCA_919901895.1 Candidatus Brocadiaceae bacterium
GGAAAAGGCGCAAATCGGTATCAAAATCATTTCTCTATCCGACCCCCAATACCCCGAATTCATTTACCAGAAAAACTCATCCGCTAATTTAAGTATTGCTTCCAATGTTAAACTGTTTACGACCGGAGTAGCGCTTTGCCGGCTGGGGCCTGATTTTAAATATACCACGACACTTTACCGATCCGGTCCGATTAAGGATGATGTTTTAAAAGGTAAACTGGTTATTAAATCCAACGGCGACCCCAATATTTCCGGCCGGTTTTATGAAGGCGATCCGACCGCGGTTTTCCAGAAATGGGGCAATCGCCTGCGGGCCTTAGGCGTAAAAAAAATTAAAGGCGATCTTATTATTGACGATTCGGCTTTTGACCGGCTGGGTCAACCGGCCGGCTGGCCGGCTGACCAGATGACTTACTGGTACACCGCGCCTGTTTCAGCCGTGTCTTTTAACGATAATTGCGTGGACATCACGGTTTATTTTGATAAAGAATCAGGTACAGTGAAGTATGGGATTGATCCGCCTACCCAGTACGTTCAGGTAATTAATCAATGCGAGCCGGTTCATAAAAAATCACAGCACGTGCTTGATTTTCACCGCACGCCCGGGACAAATACGATTGCCATTACCGGAAAATTCTGGACCGGGGCCGGTCCGTATCAAGAATCTATCACGATCGACCAACCGGCGCTTTATTTCGGAACAGTGTTTAAAGAAACACTCTTGCATAAAAAGGGAATTATTATTACGGGTGAGGTTAAATCCGCCTCTGGCGGACCGGTTGATGAAACCGGCCTGGTGCTGTTGAGTTCCGAAGAATCAACTTTATTGCAGGCGATTGAAGTAACCAACAAACGCAGTCAGAATTTTTATGCCGAACAGATTCTCAAAACGTTAGGGTATCAGATGAAAGGAAAGGGGACTTTTGCCGACGGGTTAACGGTGGTCCGGGATTTTCTGGCGCAAGAAGTAAAAATGCCGGTTGACAGTTACGTGATGCTTGATGGTTCGGGGCTATCGGCCGGCAGCCGGTTTTCGGCCGACCAGATTATTGACTGGCTGATTTATCTGGCCCGGCATAAATATGCTGAGCAATTCCGGGAATCTTTATACCGGCCCGGAATTGATGTCTCGGTGGCTAATAATTCCAGATTGGCCGAATTCAAGGGCCGGCTCTGGGTCAAGACCGGTTATCTCAAAAACGCCTGCTCGTTATCCGGATATTTCAAGGATAAAAAAGGGCATTACGGTGTCTTTGCGATTCTGATTAACGATTTTTCTTCAGCCGCTTCCGCTAAAGAATTTCAAGACGAGTTATTAAAATTAATAATGTTAGATTGATATTAGAGGATATCCGAATAATAAAAAATGTAGCTGCGACCCTTGCGGTCGCCCGTCGGTAGGGATAAGTCCTATGCACAAACACCTTTGATATTCTGATCGGCTCTCAATCCCACCCCGTCCCGACGGGGTCCCTGAATCTAAATATTAAGTAAGCCCCAGTCGGGAAAAGGTCGGGATTTCGTTACGGCTTGACGTTGCTCAATCCCGAAAGGTCGGGATTTCGCAAGGGGAATATGACTCACTATTAATTAGAGGCGTAACTCAATCCCGAAAGGTCGGGATTTCGTTACGGCATAAAGGACTCATCATTTATGGAGCCGTAACTCAATATCTCCGCCAGGCGAAAAAGGCAGGAATATTACTGCTGTTGCCGCCGGAAGTCGGATACCATTCCGGCGCATTGGTGCGAAGATTAGAGTCAGAGATCAGATCGGACGAAAGTTTGTAAATATTTGACGAGGCGCTGTTTACCCCGGAGACCGGAACAACCGAGCCAACCATCCGGAAATTACCGCGGTTACTTGCCGAAGTTCTAAAATTCCAATACCACGAAAGAACAGTAGCCTGGACTTCCAAATTATACGGCATATTGGTTCCATCTAAGCCTGCCCACATTGTCTGAAGAGTCAGATTGGCCGGAACAGTCGGGTTGTAGGCGGGGTTGACTTCATAAGTGTAGCCATTGGCCGCGGTCCAGGCCTCGGTACCGGTTGAATCCGGGTCAACTACCACGCCGTTTTTCTTCAGCACATAAGCCCGGTCGCCTTGGTCATCAATATAACGAATGTTCCCGTTAACATATATTCCGAGGCAGGGGCTGGGGGTTGCTATGGTCAACCGGCCGTTAATCTCGCCTTTAACTCTTGTTACGCCGTCAATCCAGAGAAGTTTATGATCCGGAAGCGGTAAGGTGACAGTATGTATAGGCGTGCCGGGGACAGTAATATTCATAAATTCTATCTTAATCTGCGTCGGTGTCCCTGGAGTGGTTATCAGGGTTATCTCTGTAGCAAAAAATCCGTCACCGGGGCTAGCTTCGTACGGCGCGTACAAAGGATTACTCCAGTGGATAAAATATTCCGGATAATCATCGGCCGACGCTTGCAGATTATTTGTAAACGTATCTACACCCGGAAAAGCCACCGGGCTGACGTGTCCATCAATGGTTCCGGAAACCGACCCGCCCACTAAATCACCTTCAGCCCAATATTTATCTGGGGTGCCGCCGATATCAATCCAGGTGCCTACTCCATTAACCGCGGTCACATTACCATAGACCGGAATCCCATACTGTGTCGCTACGGCTACCCCTCCATTAGAGAGTTTTCTCCCAAAAACCGCCTGGCCGTTAGTATGAACATCGCCGTAAATGGCATTGGCAAGCACGCCCGGACGAAGGTTCATATCTCCGCCGTAGATTATACCAGCAGAGGCATAGGCATAATTGAAGATACTGTTTACTATTGATGATTCTCTGATATCCACTGCCACCCGGTAGGAGTCATAATTCTTATTAGCCGTTGAAACCGCCCGGTACCAGCCGTTGCTTAAATCATAAAGTGTAATATCGACCGGGATATTGTTAATCATCAGGGCATTAATGGCCAGGGTACCGGCCGTGGAAGAATTACTCATCAACCAGACATTCCTGGTGCCGGTATAGGCGCTGGTCTTGGCCTGGTATTTCACCTGTTCCAAACCGGAATCAGCCGCGTAACGCAATAAATAATTATTTTCATAGGCATTAACAAGTTTGGTATGGATAACTACATCATTCAGTAATACGCCGCTGATTACCACCATCGTCATTACCACGACCGCGGTAATCATTAGGGCGGAGCCGCTAACCACAGATTTTACGCCTGCCCCGCCAAAGGCGGGGGATTTGGGCGGAGGACACAGATTACACAGATGATGAATTTTCATTTTATTTGCTCCTTTTCACATATTGTAGCTGCGACCCTTGCGGTCGCCTTAAGAAGGCTAGGACAATCCTCGCCGCTACCTTATTATATAGAGCAAATGGCGTGCCAGAGAAAGAGCGGTTACGTGAAATGTTAAAAATACATAACATCTTATAAATCAAAGTATTAAAGCGGAGGATTGATTGGGCCTTATGAGGCGGGGGAAAGAATAAATGCGTCTAAAAGTCGCAGATGAGACAGAGTGTCGCAAAAAGGCAAGTCATTTGGCGGAGATGATTTGGAGCCGTTTTATTTTTCGTTGCAGACTCTTTCGCCCGCAGCGTAAAAGCACCGCTGTTTGACTGATATTGCCACCGGATTTTGCCAGCGCTTCTTCAATTACCCGTCTTTCAACCCCGTCGATTAATTGATGTAACGAAAGATTATTTTGAAAAGTTGATGGGGTCGCCGGCAAAGGCGAGCGGAGCGTTTCCGATAACATTGTTTCCGTAATTGTGCTGGTTCCGGGATAGAGGGTGCCGATTCTTTTTATCTCGTTTTCCAACTCGCGCACATTGCCCGGCCAGGGGTACGCCGTAAGAATCGCTAATACGTTGGAAGAAACCGCTGGAAGTG
>CAKKQI010000217.1 GCA_919901895.1 Candidatus Brocadiaceae bacterium
TGGCCGTATACGTTTGTTCTTTAAAATATTTTATCATTTTCGGCGTTTTGGAGATTTCCTGCCACTGTACTTTTGATTCCATCTGAAATCCGGCCTGCTTTGGCTTAATGACCTCCAACTGTTTTTTCTGTTTTTGTTCTTCCCAGATAATCTCTTCTAAGAATCGGCTTTTTACTTTTTCTCTGTTTTCCTCGTAAACTAGATAGATATTCTGCGCGCCTGATATCAGCCGTCTGAAATAGTATCTTTGGATTTCCTCCTCCTTGCTTAAACGGTTCAATCCCAGATTGAGCATTACTTCACGCGGTATGAGCGGTTCGTGCAGTTTCAGGCGAGGCAGAACCGATTCGTTCGCGTCCATCACGATCACATTTTTAAAATTAAGCGACCTTGTTTCAAGCAGACCTAATATCTGAGTCCCGCGCAGAGGTGAACCGCTGAAAGACACCATCTCATTTTCCATCCTGCGCCGAAATATATTCCAGACATCATCCGGACTAAAGATTTCATCACGGAAAAAGCATTGCTTCATCTCTTCAGCCAGGCCGGATAATCTTTCCATCACCTTAAGGTTAAACGAATAAACGCCGATCATACTCTTATCAGCCAGAGTATCCAAAAATGAGGTTAGCGTTTTCCCGAAACTACTAAAGGTCCTAATCCCGACCCAGTCATTAAAAAGTATCTGATGCAGTGTTTTCAAAATTCTTGCGCAATCATCCGTGTTCACCTTGAACCCCATATTATCCAGCGTGTCACCGGCTGATTTATAAAGTGCTTCATCTTTTTCAATTTCGGCCAGGGATAAAAAAATATTGCCCGTAATAGATGTTTCGGCGCCTTTGACGCCTTTAAGCGATTCTTCCAACTTATGAATAACTACCCTGGTAATGGAGTAATCCTTGGCTATCTTCAGGTTTTTAACCAGCGGATGACGCAGCAGATTCAGGTAATCAGCGCTATAATATTTATCATCCTTCCGGCTTTCTTGGACTTTATAAAGCAATTCAAAAAGCGCATACAGCGTGCTGCGTTTCAGAGAATATCCCATCGAGACATTGAATTCGTCCAGTTCTGACGCCACTTCAGAAATCAGCGGTATGATTGCATCCTGCCTCGGCACCACAATCACCGTATCTTTTTTATCTTTAATATCCTTGAGTATCTCCCTGACCAAGCAGACCTGCGCGTGCATATCCGTGCCATGATATAGATTTGGCTTCTTAATTACCGCGTCATTTCTATTAGGCATTATCGAATGTCCCAATAGTTCAGCATTACTTTTCAGTACCGGCCATTCATTCTGGCTGCCCTGGAAAACGCAAATCCCTTTATCTTTTTGGCAAATCTCCTTGATAACCGCTTTTTCAGTGGTATGCAGATAGAAAAAATTGCAGAAGATTATCGTGTCAAATTCATCGGAAATCTCTTCCTGCACCAGTTTTGACGCCTCAAGATACACCAATCCGCGCGAATAAATCTTCGCCTTGGCAAGTTCATGGTGATATGCCTGATGTATCCTGGAAATATTCCTGAGCATCTCATTGATATTCTCCGGCACGTCATAGCCGATCTGGGCGCTTTTCTGCACGTGTTCCAATGACTTGACACTGATGTTTTCTAGATCCAGTTGCTCAATAAACGAGATAATCTCCCTTGCCCAGGGCATAAAGTCATTGAATGATTTATCAGCATTGAGAAAATTCGGCACCTTACTCCGGACGATATTGTAGATATGATAGCAGGCGTCAATTTCTGATATCTGCGCAAAGGGCTTATCCTTAAAGAGCAGGTATTCCATAAAACCATCCATCGAGAATATCCGGGGCGGGATGAAACTGTGGCCGATTCTTTTTGCCAGCGCCTTACGCAGAAACAGCGCCGGACGCTGGCCCCCGAACACGCAGGCAATCCGGCCGGCGTCTTTACCATTCCGGTAAAATTCCTGATGAATCAAATCAGCCAGCCGGCTGATAAAATCATCTTCAAATCCGTATGTAATAATCTTATCCATAATTAATTTTAACCGCTTCTGTCTTCAATGTATCCAGGAATATAATATACGCCTTGACTTTACGTCCCGGATATACTGTGCTGACAATCTCCGCATATTCCGTAACCTGCTTCTGGTATTCCTCACGCAGTCCATCGGCAGGGAAGTCGCCGGTGCTTTTATAATCCACGATTACGGCTTCATTATTCGTGATAATCAACCGGTCAATCCGCCGGCTGTCGCCGTATTTGTTGACAAACTCCTTTTCACAATAGACCGAACCATCCTCAACATAGAAGAATGGTTTGAAATCAGGGTGTTTTAATATCTGGGTCAACTTACTTTGATAGTCGCTAAAATTCCTTAAGAAAGGAAAGTTGCTTTTGGCGTTTTCAATGGATTCCTTAATCAGGACTGAAATGTCCATCGCCGTGCAATTAGGCATATTTGCCAGCAAAAAGTGCATCACGTTTCCTTCAATGATTTTATTCCGGTTCCTGAAAAGACCGGCGTTGCCTGTCTCTTCCCTGAGCAATTTGAGCCAATCCTGGTATTTGGACAGCGCTATCGCCTTGATTTCAGAATGTTCCGGCTTGGCTGATTTCTGATAAATCGTTTGTTTCCCTCTCTCAATATATTCTGCCTCGCCTTTGGGTATCAGGTAAAATGCATAATTGCTGTATTCGCCATCTTTGTTCTGTGAGCCCGGAATAAAAACATAGAGTTCTGATTTGGCCCTGGTCAGCGCCACGTAAATACTGTTCAACTCGTCAACCAGATTATTAAGATAATCGTTATTATATATCCGCCTGATATTCTCGGAATACAGCGTATGTTCTTGCGTAATATGAAGCAAATCCATGCCATCCGCGTTCCGACTGATGAATGGGTTTTCCCGACTGATATCCGGCTCCAGAAACGGTATGATAACCACCGGGAATTCAAGACCTTTGGATTTATGGATAGTCTGCACCTTGATGGAGTTTGATTGCGGCGCGCTGACATATACCTTGGACTCTCTCTTTTCGCTTTGCTCAGTGAGATAGGCCAGTAATTCATCCAGATCAATGTATTCATCTTCCGCTGATTTGATAAAATCAAGGAACTTGACAAAGAACGCCTGATTCTCTGGGAAATTGGCCATTACCCTGAACCGCTGGTAGATGCTGATGATTAGTTCATAGGGCGAAATAAACCCAGCACTCTTGAAGAACCATTCTATATATTCCTCCCATATTTTAGGATATTTATCCCTGAATTTTATATAGAGGTTTCCCTTGCCGGAGATTTTAATTGTCTCTAATTCAAATAAATAATCCCTTATCTCTTGCTGTTTGATTCCGGTCACTTTAGCAAATATCTCGCCCAGAATAAAACCACCGAAATTCAGCTCGTCTATGGGCGACTGGATGAATTTCAACAGCGAAATGATTTCCAGTATCAGCCGGTTTTTTAATACATTCAGAGTCCGCTCTGATTCCGCCGGTAACTTTTCATCCAGAAGCCAGTTGGTGATTAATTCCACCGTCTTATTGTCCCGGTCAAGTATGGCAATATCGCCGTATTCAAAGCGTTTCTTTAACTGCCTGATAGTTGCCATCAGCTGTTTTTTTACTTTTTCCTCAGATGATTCCCGGTCATCTCCGATCAGGTAATCTACCCGAACATAGCCATAGCCCTGTTCTTTTTCTTTGAGATAATCCTGTTTGTCAGTGCTGTAAATATCCAGGATACTCGTCTCAAAAAGTCCGTCATCAGCAATTTCTTTTTTGGCGCAGACTCGATTGATGAGCCGCTTGAGATTCTCCTCGGCGAATACCCAGTTATTGAATTCTACTATTGCCTTCTGGCTGCGCTGGTTTTGGGTCAGGAGTTTATACTTGACATTATAATGTTTGAAATCATCAGCCACCTGTTTGAATAGTCGCGGCTCACCACCCCTGAACCGGAAAATTGCCTGTTTGCGGTCACCGACATAGAAAAGCGAACCGCCTGATGCCAGCGCATCGTCGATCATCAATTCCAGGTTACGCCACTGCAATTCGCTGGTATCCTGGAATTCATCCAGCAAATAATGTTTGAAACGGGTAGCCAGTCGGTAATACAATTCGGCAATGCCCACCTTTTCATTGCTGATAATGTCGGCCGCTTTCCTGTTTAACTCGCTGAGGAAAAGCACGTCTTCCTTGCCGGCGATCATCGAGAACTGCTCCAGTATCAAGTTGAATAGATTTACATAGACCGGGTATTTGGTAATCGCCTCCAGCTCAGATAGGCGCTCAGTCAAAGGTATAATCCCGCGCCATTTCTTGATATATTCATCCGGAGCCACATAACCCTTATTCATCGGCGGTTCGGGATATTTATAAAAATAGGGCAGGTCGCCCAATTGAAAATACTCATTCCTCTTTTCCATAACCTTCTTAATCTTGTTAGTCGTGTTTTTATTTTGCCCTTCCGGTATGCCGGCGGATAATTCTTCTATCTTCTGAAATATCTCTTTTTTCAGTTTGATGACTACTCCGTAATCATCCTTTCCCTGATTAAACGCCATCCCGTAAATATTGCTTACCTCGTATAAACGAACAATCACATCAAATATTTTTTTCTTGGGGAACCATCCGGCGGGCTTTGAAGCAGAAAGGTATTGTTCAACGAATCTCTCCAAAGTTTTACGGGCGTCTTTATTCTTTGCCGATTCCTCAATCAGAAAAT
>CAKKQI010000218.1 GCA_919901895.1 Candidatus Brocadiaceae bacterium
CGTTTTTTTCTATCAGGCAAAAATAGTTTTTCCCCTTCAAAGAAATACCAGACGCCGTCTTTCAATCGCCACTCGCTTTTACGCTCTTCCGTTTCGGTTTCCCCCGACTGGTTACTGTAAGTAATATTCACCGACACTGAAGCGCGCGGAGGAGTCCTAATCCAGTGAAATTTAGTTTCAGCTGCATTAATGGTTATTTCTTTAATGATCTTTCCCTGCCAACGCAGTGATTCTTTAACCCATTCCAAAAAAACTTTAACTTTTTCTTCTCCTTCTTTTTTCAAATCGGGGTGAAGATAATTCATTACCGCATCGGAATTTCCTTTTTTAAGATAATAAAAAAATTGAGTTATCCGTTCTTCAAGATTCTTTTCAACCATTTTCTTTTTAACGTCTTTAATAAGCAGGTTTGCTTCGGCAGCTTCGTTACTTTCGGGATATTGGTCAATAATTTTCTGGAAATTAGCGATGTTAGTTTCAAATTTATTCGGATGTTGCGTATAATCTGTTTTGGCTTGAGCCAGCAATTCAGCCATGGCTGGTATTTTCGGCCGGACTGGAACAAACGGCGGCTGGCCGGGTCCATTATTACCTATTTTATCATTATTAGAACTGTTCGGCCTATTTCGCTTTCCCGTTATCATAATAAGCGCCACTAGCAAAATAACTACGGCCGCCGCGGTGCTCAGGTAAAAAAATAATTTTTTGTTTTTAGCGGCGGACGTCCCGGCCGGCGGAGCCGAAGAGTGGGTTATAGTTTTTTGCGACGCGGTCCCGCCCGACTGCGCTAAAGCGGGTTGAATCAAATCCAACTCTTTAATTAACTCGCCGGTGTTTTGATAACGATGGGCCGGCTGTTTTTCCATCATTTTTTTAACAATCCGATAAACAGAATTCGGCAAATCGGTTGAAAAAGTGCGCGGGTCCGGCATCGGCGCATTAAGATGTTTAAGAATAACCGTCATCGGTGTGGTTCCCTCAAACGGCCGTTCACCGGTCAGGGCATAATAATATGTAACACCCAGCGAGTAAATATCGGAACGGTGGTCCACCGGATGCCCCTGTGCCTGTTCCGGCGCCAGATAATGAGGCGTACCCATAATATCGCCGGCCCGGGAAAGATTACTGACTTCATCCATCACCCGGGCCAGGCCGAAATCCATTAGTTTAATCTCTCCCTGCAGAGTAATCATAATATTTTCCGGTTTCACATCGCGATGGATAATCCCTTTCTGGTGAGCGACCCCCAGTGCGACGGCTGATTCCCGGATAATTTTGGTCGCTTCCGATGCCGTTAATTTATTTTTTCTTTTAATCATCATGTCCAAATTTTCACCCTGGACATACTGCATAATAATAAAGTATAAATCATCCTGCTTACCGACATTAAGAGTCTGGACAATATTAGAATGTTCCAGCTGGGCGGCCGAACGGGCTTCCCGGATAAAACGCTGGATTCGTTCCGGTTCGCGCGCAAAAGAAGGCGGCAGGATTTTTACCGCGACCGGTTTATTCAACCCGAGGTGATGCGCCTGATAGACCGTCCCCATCCCGCCTTCGCCGATTTTTTTTATCAGGCGGCAATTACCTAAAACCTTGCCTAATAATGTATCCTGAGATTCCATAAGACTACCCTTTATCTAAGTCCTTTATCTTCATTACGAATTTTATATCAAACACTTCGTCAAAAATAAATACATCCTGAAAGTCTTTTCTTGAATCATCTTTAGTCTTACCCATCAAGCCGGTTTCCACCAGGTTAAAAACAATCTCGCCAAAATCGTCGGTTTTATAAACCCCCCAGTGGTTAAAAACCATCTTGGCCAGCATTCCGAATTTGTTGATGGCTAATTGTCTGAGACCGTCCAGCAATTCCGGCCCGGTTACGTGCCGGCGTTCGCCGATTTTATTCAGAGTAAACTCCAGCGATTCAAAAACAAAAGCGTAGGCCTCGCGCGCGTAGCGGTTGTCTTTTTTAAGAACCGATTCTAAAGGATCAATCAATTCGGTGGCCATATTATATATAACACCTTAAGGTAACACCTTAAGGTAACACCTTAAGGCCTATTCGGTTTTGGGAAATAAAGCCGGCCCTTTTTTTATCGGACAGCCGTCAGGAATCCCTCCCCAAACAACTAACTCGGTTAATTTTTGCGCTTGAATCTGATCGGAAAGTCCCAGTTGATTTAATATTTTTGAGGCGCTTTGCGGAATAAAAGGAAATAGATAAAAACTGATAATCCGGAGAGTTTCCGCCACGGTATAAAGAACTATCTTCAA
>CAKKQI010000219.1 GCA_919901895.1 Candidatus Brocadiaceae bacterium
ACGATAAGCAGATGCGCAATGTTTGGGAAATGTCCGCGCCACAGAACGGGGAAAAGAAATTCGGTAAACATCCGACGCAAAAACCGCTGGAACTTTTGACCAGAATCATTCAGGCGTCAACCAAAGAAGGAGATTTAGTTTTGGACCCGTTCTGCGGAAGCTCAACAACCGGTGTCTCGGCGTTTTTAAATAACCGTAAATATATCGGGATTGACGTAAAAATTGTAGCATAATGATTACTCAACTTCAACTGGACTTAATTACAAGATTTTTGCATTATACAACAGAACCATTTGATGATTGGAACTGGGATGGCAAGATGCTTGTAATTTGGCTAAATGATGAACCAATAGAAAGATATTTGCTATCAGATGTTAGAGAATTTATAAAAGGATTTAAATAATGAAACAATACGAAGCAGTTATACAAGCATTAGAAAAACTTGGTGGGGTTGCAACATTAGGGCAACTTAATCAAGAAACAATGAAGATTAAGGACTGTGAATGGAAAACAAAAACTCCCTTTGCAAGCGTTCGTAGAATTGTTCAACTTGATAAAAATATCTACAAGATAAAACCTGGATTATATGGTTTATTGAAGTATAAAAAAGAGATTGAAGCAAAAGGTATAATCGCGGAAACTTCTGATAAAAAAGATTCAACTAAAGCAATTGAATTTAATCATTCCTATTACCAAGGATTACTGCTCATTATCGGAAACCTAAAAGGATTAAAAACTTTCGTTCCAAACCAAGACAAAAACAAAGAATTCATTAACAGAAGCTTAGGTGATATAAAAACTTTGGATGCTATTCCTGAATTTAGTTATGCTAATCTTGTTCAACGGAGTTCTACGATTGATGTTATTTGGTTTAATGAAAGAAAAATGCCTCATTCATTCTTTGAGGTGGAACATTCCTCCGACGTTCAAAATTCACTTCTAAAATTTAACGACCTGCAAGATTTTTATACAAAAATGTTTATTGTGGCTAATAAGAAACGAAAATCAGAATATGAAAACAAAATAAAATACTCTTCTTTCAAGCAAATTTCTGATAGAATAAAGTTTTTAGATTACGAGTCGCTTAATAAACAATATGAATTTATTATTGAACAGCAATCATTTCAAACACTGATTATATAAAACCCATATTTGATTTGGTGCGAACATTTTTGGAAGATAATACATTAGTGCTAACTATTCGGGGCAGAAAATATACACCTCAATTTTCTTTTAGAGTAGGCCGTCAACTTTTAACTGCTGAAAGTGTTCAGACAGAGGTGGACGCTGGTTATGAAGGAAAGAATCAATTGGCGCTGATTGAGGCAAAAAACAGTCAAACTACCAACACGATTATTCGCCAACTATTTTATCCATTTAGGCAATGGTCGTGTCATACAAAGAAAACCGTAAAAACATTATTTTTTGAAAAGAGAGAACGGTTTTATTCTTTGTGGCAATTTGAGTTTAGTGACATTAACGATTATAATAGCATTCGCTTAACAAAATGTTGCCGTTACGAAATAATTGAAAAATGAATACGACGTATTTGTTTTGTGAACAGACTAAAATGGCACAACAAGATTTACTTGATGTGTCAGACGTGAAAAACTAAACAAGGAGTCTTATATGCAAACAACAAACCATGTTCGATGCCCAAGTTGTAACTCGGAAGATTTCGTGACAAAACCTAACCGTTACGACCTTTTGGAATTCGTAGCTGGTAATTTTGAAGTTGTTAAATCAGAATTCACAGAAGAAGAACGTAGAATTTTTTGTCGTGAATGTGGAGACGAAATAAACGAGAAAACCTCTGCAGAGAATAAAAGGGTTATTTCGAAAGTTACCGAACAACGATGTGCGAAAAAATGAGATTGAAATCAACGGACCCCAACTGATGCTGTTAAAGGAAAAAAGGAATCACTACGGCACGAATCCCGCCAGGGCGGGACGAATTACGGTGCCACCATTCCGATTCATCGGCGGATCGCCGAAGAGGCGATAACCAAATAAATATGGGGAATCAAAAAATGTATCTTGGTATTGATGTCGGTTCAGTCAGCGTCAAGGTCGTTTTAATTAGCGACGCGGTAAATAATTCAAGTGGCTTTACCCTCGCCCACATTATTGAACGGCATTACGTGCGCAGTCACGGGCAATCGGTGGAAACCGTGTTAGCCATTCTCCGCGATTTAGCCGCGCGCTCCGCCTCAGGCGGATTGCGGGAAATTTCATTAGTCGCTACCACCGGCGCCGGCGGGAAATTAATCGCCGAACATCTTAACGGAGTCAACGGAGTTAACGGATTTTTCGTTAACGAAGTCCTGGCTCAAGCCACCGCGACCACCTCATTATATCCGGAAGTAAAAACTATTATAGAAATCGGCGGCGAGGATTCTAAATTGATTCAACTTGCCCCGATAGAATCACGATTGAGTCAGGACAAATCGGGGCTTGCTTCTGACGGAGGAAGTAAACAAGTCCGGGTTATTGATTTCGCGACCAATTCTATTTGCGCGGCCGGGACCGGTTCGTTCCTGGACCAACAGGCCTCCCGGATGGGGCTTAATATAGAAGAGTTCGGCCCGCTGGCTCTTAAATCCACTCGTCCGCCCAGCATTGCCGGCCGTTGCAGTGTTTTTGCCAAGACCGATATGATTCACCTTCAACAGGTCGGCACTCCTTTACCCGATATTATTGCCGGGTTATGTTATGCGATGGCGCGGAATTTCCGCAGTACGGTGGCTAAAGCCAAAACGCTGGTCAAACCGATTGCTTTCCAGGGCGGCGTGGCGGCGAATCAGGGAATGGTCCAGGCGTTTATCAATGTCCTGGAACTGAACGCCGAAGAACTGGTGATTCCCGAAGATTTTGCTTTGATGGGAGCCATCGGAGCCGTCCTGGCGGCTTTGAATCAGAATATCCAAACTAAACCGGTCCCGCCTTCAACGGGGCAAGTCCCGTCCACCGATCCGCTCCGCCTAAGGCGGACGGACCATCGGGGAGCGGGGCAAGTAGATTTGATCAAGGCCCTGGAAAATTATTTGCAGAACCGCCGAATGGTTTTCCAGTCTCTTGATAAACTTGAAGGTGATGATTATCCCATTAACATTAATCCCGTTCCGATAAGCGGGGCAAGTTCCGAAAAAGTTGAGGCCTACGTCGGAGTGGACGTCGGTTCGATCAGCACCAACGTGGTGGTGATTGATAAAAATAAAAACGTGATTGCCCGGCGTTATCTGATGACCGCCAGTAAACCGGTTGAGGCGGTGATGAAAGGGCTTTATGAAGTCGGGCAGGAAATTGGCGACCGGATAATTATTAAGGGTTGCGGTTCCACCGGTTCGGGCCGTTATATGACCGGCGAATTTTTCGGGGCGGATGTGATAAAAAATGAGATTAGCAGCCACGCCCGCGGGGCCGTGGCGATTGACCCGACGATTGATACTATTTTTGAAATCGGCGGGCAGGATTCCAAATACATCAGTTTGTCTAACGGCGTCGTGGTTGATTTTACGATGAACAAGGTTTGCGCGGCCGGGACCGGTTCGTTCCTGGAAGAGCAGGCGGAAAAATTAGCCGTCCAGCTGAACGGAGAATTCGGCGAACGCGCCCTGAAAGCGCCCTGTCCGGGTTGTCTGGGCGAACGCTGCACCGTTTTTATGGAATCACAACTTAATTTTTATAAACAACAGGGATTGGAAAAGGATAACCTGTTAGGCGGATTGGCTTATTCCATTGTGACCAATTATCTTAACCGGGTGGTGGAACAACGTAAAATCGGGAACCGGATTTTCTTCCAGGGCGGGGTGGCCTTTAACCGGGCCGTTAAAGCGGCTTTTGAAAAAGTGGTCGGAAAAAAAGTAATCGTTCCGCCTCATCACGATATCCTCGGCGCTTACGGGGTGGCCATTATCGCGATGGAAGAAAGCGGCCAAAAGCAGACGAGATTTAAGGGATTTGACCTGCGCCATATAAAATATGAAACGCAATCATTTGAATGCAAACATTGCGCGAACTTTTGCGAAATCAGGCGAGTTAATTTTGACGCCGCCCAACCGTTGTTTTACGGCGCCCGCTGCGGCCGGTATGACGATCAGAAAACCAAAAAAGCCAAGGAGTCTTCACCCATCCCTCGTTTGTTCCAAGAACGCGAAGAACAGGTTTTTAAAGAAACGGAAGGCGGTTCCAATTCATGTGTCATTGCGAGCGAAGCGAAGCAATCCAGCGGAAACGAGATTGCTTCTGTTGTCCCGCTGAAGCAGGACGCCATCGCAATGACAGATTCCAAGCGAATCGGTATCCCGCGCATCCTGATGGCCTTTGAACTCTATCCGTTATGGCAGACATTTTTTAAAGAACTCGGATACGAAGTAATTTTATCCAGCCCGACCAATCGCTCGCTGGTAAAAAAAGGCGTGGAACACGTGGTAGCTGAGCCGTGCTTTCCCATTAAAACCGCGCACGGGCATATGCTTGACCTTTTAGAGAAAAAGATTGATTATCTTTTCCTGCCGGTGATGATTAATATGCCCAAGTTATCGGCTGATTTTGACCGGTCTTATCTCTGTCCTTATGTCCAGTCTTTGCCTTTTACTTCCCGGAGTTCGGTTCCGTTTGAAAAATATCCGGTTAAGGTGTTAAAGCCGGTGTTTCATATGATGGAGGGGCCGGAAGCGGTGGCTCGGTCGCTTAAAGAGACGGCCCGTCAGTTGGGGATAAAACAAAATAGCCGGATTGAATCGGCGTT
>CAKKQI010000220.1 GCA_919901895.1 Candidatus Brocadiaceae bacterium
GGGCCTCGGGAAGGTCGCCTTTTTCCAGATAACACCGGCCCCAGAAGAGGTATAATTCGCTAAGCACTGTCCCTTCTGGTTCCGGATTATTTTTATCCATCTGTTCAATTTTAGGCAGAATAGCGCTGACCACCGCGTGGAACAGGTCTTTTTCGCCGGTACGGGTGGCATAAAGCCAGAGCCCGCGGGCAAAAGAGAGAAATTGAGGAGGATTAAAGCCGGCGATATCATCATCTGTTAAGGTGGCAAAAAATCCCAATATTTTTTCGGCTTCCTCATAACGGCCGGTTTCCAGATAAATTCGGGCTAATTCGTAACGGGCTTGAAAATTCCTGGGTTCGGTTTTCAGGATTTCTTCGTATTTTTGAGCGGCTTCTTGATGTTTGCCCCGGCTGGCTAATTGAAATGCTTCCTGGTAAGATGAATTATTTGTTCCGGGGATGTTTGGTTCGCTAATCGCGGTTCCTTCGGGTTCCGGATAAATAACGCGATTAAACAAGACACTCAGAATAAAGAAAATAAAAAAAATGGATGATTTTTTAAGCATACTTGTATTAAACGTTAATAATGAAGAAAAGTCTATAAAAATTTGGAGGGCGGCGCGTTCGGAAAGGCATTCCCCGAAGCAGGTTTCTTCGGCTTAACCAAGCGGAAAAAGAACAACCAATCTGTCTTATTTAGCCGCCAGGCGTGATTTAATTGCGGTCATCGGAAAATTTTTTCCGGGGCAATCAGTCTTGCCCGGATCGGCTTCTTTGTGTCCGATGATATTTTCAGTGGGAATATTATATTTCTGCTGAAGTTCCCTGATTAATTGCCTTAAGGCAATCATTTGTTTTTCGGTCGGGTTATTTTTATCAAAATCACCCACCAGGCAAATGGCCAGCGATTTGCCATTCATTGCGGCATCAAAACAATGGGGACCGGGTTGCTGGTAATGCCAGCGCTGGGCATATTCTATTTCACCATCCTTGGAATAGGTACCGTTACCAACAACAAAATGATAAGCCAGTCCGTCCAACCCCATTTTTGTCCGGTGATATTCCTGGAATACTTTGGCATTGCCTTTAGTCGTAGCGCTGTGATGAATAACAATATATTGCCAAGTAGTATTTACGGATTGGGTAACCGGCGGTTTATTTTCCGATTTTTTTAGAGAAGACTGGTCCGGTTGTTGTTTGGATTTGGTTTGCGGCGACTCTTTCTTTGCTTCAGTTATTTTTTTAACTACCGGGGTATTA
>CAKKQI010000221.1 GCA_919901895.1 Candidatus Brocadiaceae bacterium
AAAGGATAACCAAACCGCTTTGGTAATCCAACCGAAGATGAAAAATAGAGGTGGCAGTTGGCAGAAATTAGAGCGAAAAGAATTGCGCTGGCCCGTGGCGGAATTGGTTAAGAATCGGTTAGAAAAGGCGAGGAGCGTGTCAAAGTGGGAGATAAGAAAACGGAACAGTTCTATTTAGAAAAATTTCTTCGTTGTGTAAACTTTAGTCCCAATGAAATTATTTCTAGGGAATCCCCTGATTTTATCATCAAATCACAAAGTAAAAATATTAGCGTCGAAGAAACGGAATATCACTCGGATGCAAAAGGGGTTTCGGGGTATTCACGTCGACTAATAGAAGCAGAATGGAATTTACTTCAGGGAAAATTGATGATTGAGGTTGAAAAACATCCGAAATTAAAAAAGATATACGGTGTGTTGAAGTTTAAGAAATTAGATCTACCTACTCGTTCAAAACAAAATAAATTTATCGAAGAAGTGATACAGGTATCCTTACCTAACTGTTTGTTACGGAAAAATGAGGAAAGAGAAATCTCTCTCTTTCAAAATGCTTCCTTGGTAAACCAATACTTAGAAGCGTTAGTATTAAAAAATGCAGGTTGTTATATTACATGGGATTGGAATCATACCGGTTCTTGGATTGGGCTTTCCGAAGAAGAATTATTCAATGTTATTAAGCCTAAATTAATCAAGAATTACAAAGGTCTTAATTTTCTAGAAAACTGGTTGTTAATAGTATCTGGTCCTTCTCTTTCCCAGTCAATGCCACTCCGGGAACATACCCTTCGGAAACTCAATAAATATTCTGATTGCAATAACCAGATATCTAAATCTAATTTTAGTAAAGTTTTTATTTATCAGTATATGTTTAACACAGTATTTGAATATGAACCAGCAAAGAAGATTTGGAAAATAGTTGAATGTATTGAAAAATAAAGGAGGGAAATAAAATGCTTGACGAAATATCGGGTAAATCATATACTTGGATAAAACCGTTTACACTTGTTGAGAAGTGTAGACGCTTCTATCCACTGGTCGTGACCCCGCTGAAGCGGGGGGAATCTAAAAAGTATTTATGAAAAAGAGTAACGCGATAACTAAACTATTCAAAATCAATCAGGGTTTTGCTCGAACCAGCGACATCCTGAAAACAGGTGTCCACCCACGAGATATCAAAATAATGCTTGATAAAGAGCAGATAACTCGGGTAAAGCGAGGCATTTATCGCTCAGCCGAGATGGCTATAATTTCTCACCAAGGGTTTATTGACCTGAAGCGAGTAATTCATAGTGGTGTAATCTGCCTGCTTTCTGCCCTTGCTTACCATGAGTTGACCACATTTAATCCATCCATAATATCAATGGCGCTACGGAGGGGGATGCGGCGCCCCAAAATCCTTTACCCGCCGGTAGAATTTTATTACTTCTCGCAGAAGCAATTTGAAGCGGGTATTCAGGAAATAAAAATCGGTTCGGATAAAGTTAGGATCTACTGCCCGGAAAAGACGATTTGCGATTGTTTCCGCTACCGAAATAAACTGGGATTGGATACGGTTAAGGAAGGACTTTCCGAATATCTCAATCGCAAAGACCGGGATCTAGAAAAACTTCTGAAATATGCCGAAATCTGCCGAGTAAAACCGTTGGTCCAAACATGGCTTAATGCTTTAGTATAATATTGATATGAGAAGACCGATTACGAATAGATCAGGTTCAATAAAGGCAAAACTTTTGAATCTGGCGCGGGCAGAAAAAATTGATTTTGACGCTTTGCTCTTGCGATATTTTCAGGAAAGGTTTTTATACCGTCTGACCATATCCAAATTTGCCCATCATTTTATCCTGAAAGGTGGGTTACTTTTAATCTATCTAAATATCCCAAAATCCAGGGCAACCAAAGATATAGATTTTCTGGGTGTTGGATTAAAAAACACTCCAGCAGACATCAAGATAATTTTCGCCAATATTGCGAACAGACCCTGTGACGATGGGGTTAAGTTTAACTCACAATCCATTAGTTTAGAAGAGATAAAACCCGATACCGAATATGCCGGTATAAGACTAAAAATAGATGCTTATCTCGGAAAAGCCCGCAAAAGATTGCAGATGGATATCGGATTTGGCGATGTTATCTGGCCCAAATCTAATCAGATGGAATTTCCAACTATCGCAGGAGGCGAGACACCAAAAATAAAAGTTTATTCGCTGGAAAGTATTATTTCAGAGAAATTTGAAGCAATGGTTAAACTGGCCATGGCAAATAGCCGGATGAAGGATTTCTATGATGTTTATATCCTTGCCGCTAATCATAGTTTTCAGGGCAAGACACTTCAAAAGGCAGCAGAAATGACTTTCAGAAAGAGAAAAACACCGCTTCCTGATATCCCTTTAGTTTTTCGGGCGGAATTTTATAACGATAAAGGAAGACAGCAACAATGGGTTGCCTTTTTACGCAAGATACGTTTGGATAATGCCCCGCGTGAATTCAAGGAAGTAATGGAGAAAATAACCTTATTTCTTAAGCCGGTGGTAAATGCAATTAAAGAAAAAAAGATGATCAATCGATTATGGAGTACCCAAGAAAGAAAGTGGGTTTAATAATATAAATGATGAACTGGATCAAGATAATGAGAGTCTCGTCCAGGATTTTATCGGGTTTATCAAGAAACCAAACATAGAGATTAAATTATATGATAAATCATTCCTGCACGGCAAAACCGATATCTTTGATAATCTGGTGGTAATCGATTCATCTAATTTTACTGCGGATAAGGAAGTTGAAAAGAGATGGGAGGAACAGAAAGAAAAGTTATTTAATGTCCCGCTTACCAAGAAAAGACGACAATAGATTTTATCGCGTAACCCACAGAGAAATTCGGGATTTCACTATCTTTAATATCGCGAGGGGTCGGTTTCGTCAAAATTAAAAAGATGGCGGTCGATAAAACGATGGATACTGGACAGATCCTGCCAGGCCGCCCGGAAATGCCTCTTTTCATGCTCAAAATCATCGGTCCAGGAAGGCTCATTGTCCGGATTCATCCCGATACAACCGGCGCATAAACTCAACATCAGAGCGCCCAAACAGATCATTCTTTTTAACATCGTACTCATCCTCCCGTTCATTTTTTCTAATAATAAAACTTATACCACTTTTTTTTTATCTGTCAACCTTTTCAGCTCATTAATATTAATTTTTAATTCCTATCAAAATTATTTGACCGGATAAAGTTAATATGCTATTTATAAACAAAATTTAAATTACCGGTAAATCCGGCCAAGTCAGCCGCAGGGCTGATTCGTCCCCGCCAAGGCGGGGCGAACATGAAAAAAAAGAAAAAAATAACTAAAGCCGTCAAACCGACGGGCCGAGATAAAACCAAATCCGGCCTAGCTCCACTGAAAAAAGATAGGGCGGGCGGTAAAAGTTCCGGGAAATTTATGGTGGTGGTGGAATCACCCGCCAAGATTAAAACCTTAAGCCGCATCCTGGGACCGGATTATTCCCTGATGGCCTGTTACGGCCATTTTCGCGACCTCCCGCCGAAAAAGTTGGGACTGGCGATTGAAAAAGATTTTCAGCCGACCTACCAGATTATTAAAGACCGGCTAAAGATTGTCACTGACTTGAAAAAAGCAGCCCGGAAATCAGAAATTGTTTTCCTGGCTTCCGACCCGGACCGTGAGGGAGAAGCGATTGCCTGGCATTTACGCGAAATATTAGAAGTGCCGCCTGATAAAATCAAGCGGATCCGGTTTAATGAAATCACTCCGCAGGCCGTCCGGCACGCCTTTGCCCACCCCGAAAAAATTTCGCAAACAATGTTTGAAGCCCAGCAAACCCGTCGCTTTCTTGACCGGATTGTCGGATATAAACTTTCGCCTTTGTTATGGAAAAAAATCACCCGCGGGTTAAGCGCCGGCCGGGTCCAATCCGTCGCGGTAAAATTAGTCGTGGAACGGGAAAAAGAAATCAAGAATTCCAAACCGCAGGAATACTGGAAAATCACCGCTGAACTGACCGGCCACCAATCACCGATGACCGATCACCAGTTACCGAATCCAGTTGCATCCTTCTCCGCCGACCTCCAGCAATTGAACGACTACCAGGTCGGCAGTCCGGCTGATCATAAAACTACCGGCTGGATTGGTTCGGAAGCCGAAGCGAAAAAATTGGAAAACCATTTGAAACAGTCCGAATTCAGCGTGATCAAGATTGAAACGAAAGAAAACGTCCAATCACCGGCGCCGCCTTTCATTACCAGTACGTTACAGCAAAGCGCCATGACCCAATTGGGATTTAGCCCTAAAAAAACTATGGTGGTAGCCCAGCAGTTATATGAAGGGGTGGACTTACCCGAAGGGTCCACGGCTTTGATTACTTATATGCGAACCGATTCGGTCCGGGTTAATGAGGATTCCATAGAAGAAGGCCGCGCGTTCATCAGGAAACATTACGGAGCGGATTACCTTAATGAAGAAACCCGCCGTTTTAAATCACGCAAATCAGCCCAGGAGGCCCACGAAGCCATCAGACCGACCTATCTCAGTAAAACACCGGATAGCATCAGGTCTCACCTGACGCCGGAGCAGTATAAACTTTACCGCTTAATCTGGAATCGTTTGGTCGCGACCCAGATGTCGCCGGCCCGCTGGCAGACAAAAATCGTAGGAATTGAATCATTGTTACCTCAAACACTAAATATTGAAATTTTAAGCAAAAATAAAAAAAACGAAGTTCTGGCAAAAGAAATAATAACGAAAATATTAGGCCATGAATCAGACGAAAAAACTATTGAAGAAATAATAAAAATTATCGGGGGAAACGAAGACAAAAAAGAAAAAATTGTTAGCGAGAAAATAGCAAAAGTTTTTAATACTAATGAAAACGATAAAGTTACCTTCGTGGAAATAATGAAAATCATGGAAGAACCAATTGAAAATAAACTTATTGCCGAAAACATCCCTCTTCAAAAATGTGCTTTTAACGCTACGGAACGCAAATTATTATTTAAGGGATTTTTAATACTCTTGTCTCCGCTTGAAGCGGACGAACCGGCTGAAAACTCGGAAGCAAATTCTCGCGACGGAGAAAAATTACTGCCTCTGGTTAATGAAGGCGCCAAATTAAACCTGATTAATGTTATTTCGGCCCAATTTTTCACCCTGCCGCCGCCGCGTTATAACGAAGCATCGCTGATAAAAACACTGGAAAAATACGGTATCGGCCGCCCCAGCACTTACGCCCCGATTATCTCAACCATCCAGGACCGAGGTTATGTCAGCCGGCTCGGACGAAGCCGGCAACTCCAGGCCACTGACCTGGGTATTCTGGTCACCGACAAATTAGTTCAGTATTTCCAGGATATCATGGACACCAACTTTACCGCCCAGATGGAAGAAAAACTTGATGAGATTGAAGAATCAAAAATCAAATCTATTGATGTTTTAAAAGAATTTTATGAACTATTTGCCAAAGATTTAGCGGGTGCTTCTGAAAATATGACTTCGGAAAAAGGCAAAGAAAGCGAGCAAAAATGTGATAAATGCGGCAAACCGCTGGTCACCCGCTGGAGCCGCTACGGTTCGTTCCTGGCCTGCAGCGGTTACCCGGAATGCAAAAATATTGTCGGCGCTAAAAAGGAACCGCCTCAACCAACCGGCGAAAAATGCGAGAAATGCGGAAAAGCAATGGTGCTTCGTTCCGGCCGGCGCGGTAATTTTATCGCTTGCTCGGGATTCCCGAAATGCAGAAATACTAAATCATTAAATAAAGAAACGCCAAATGGCGCTAAAGATACCGCCGGTAACGAAACAATTTTACCCGACCAGAAAACAGATAACAACAATTAAATTTTATTGTAACCGCACCTGGTTTTTAATAGAATACTCAGGTGTTGACCGACTTTTTGTGTAACTCAAGTCCGCCTAAGGCGGATTAGCCTTGACAACTCAACTCTATCGCCAAAGGCGATCCGCCTCCCCGACCTCGCACCGCTCGGCGGGGCGAGCTGGCGGAAAGAGTTGAGCTGCAGCTATTCATCCAAAGAAGGAATATCGGGGGTTATCGCCTCATCGGCGACCCTCCGAAGAGGAGGGTTTATGACGCGTCCAGCCAATGTGAAATTTTCCCAGACTCATGAATGGATTTCCGTGGAAGGGAACACCGGCACCATCGGCCTCAGTGATTTTGCGGTTCAGCAATTAAGCGACCTGGTTTTTATTGATTTACCAAAAATAGGCCAATCGGTCAAACAGAATGAACCGTTCGGCGAGGTGGAATCGGTCAAGGCGGTTTCCGAACTCAATACCCCGGCCTCCGGAGAGGTAACCGCCATTAATGAATCTTTAAAAAACAATCTGGATGCCATCGCCCGCGACCCGTTCGGCGCCGGCTGGCTGATTAAAATAAAATTGTCTAACCCGGACGAACTGACTAACCTGATGAGCGGCGCTGATTACGATAAACTTTGCGAAAGCGAAAATCCTAACTAACCACAGATTAACACGGATGGACTCAGGATACACACAGATAGAAATAACTTGTCCTCCGCTTGTCCGCCGATGAGGCGGGATGAGGCGGGTTAGTGGCCCCATTGAGCCTGTTGCACAAACCCCTGTTTAGTAGCGGAGACTCGTCCTTTGGCGAGTGGTCGCCTATTATGACTCAAGGGCAAACCTTGCTACAGGCGGGGACAAGTGGCGCCGGACGCGCCATGGCGACAAAAGCGCCACCCC
>CAKKQI010000222.1 GCA_919901895.1 Candidatus Brocadiaceae bacterium
TTTTATTTTATGAGTTCCTTTTAAGCGGGTAAATTCCCGGTCCTGGATAATATTTAACAGTTTGGCCTGAACCGGCATCGTCAGGTTGCTGATTTCATCTAAGAAAACCGTTCCGCCGTTGCCCTGTTCAAACTTGCCGATAAATTGTTCGGTCGCGCCGGTAAAAGCCCCGCGTTCGTGTCCGAAAAGTTCGCTTTCCAATAACTCGCTCGGTAACGAAGCGCAATCTATTTTAACAAAAGGTTTACTCTGCCTGGAACTTTGCCGGTGGATAAGACGCGCCGCCAGATCTTTACCGGTTCCGGTCTCGCCGATAATAAAAACATTGGCCTCGCTGGCCGCCACTTTTTTAATCAGGGCCAGGACTTTTTGCATCGCCGGTGATTCGCCGACCAACCCCGCCCCGATGCTATCGGGGCCCGATATAATCGGGGCCAAACGGACACTTTCAGCCACAAGCCGGGGGTGGCTCACGACAAGTTTTAAAACTGTTTTAAGTTCTTTAGACGGGCAGGGTTTAACTAGATAATCCGCCGCGCCTGATTTCATCGCCTGCACGGCTGTTTTGACCGCCCCTTCGGCGGTTAGAATAATTACCGGAGGCGACCCCGGTCTATTTTTAATTTGATTCAACACCTCTAACCCGTTCAGGGAAGGAAGATTGATATCCAGGATAACCGCCTGAAAAGTTTCTTTCGGTATCAAGGCCAATGCCTCAGGTCCGTCTGAAACAGCCCGCACCTGATAACCGTCTTTAACCAGAATGGCTTCAATTGATTCACGCACCAGTTGGTCGTCTTCCACTAAGAGTATTTTAGGTAACATCTCTCAATTCTCCCACCGGCAGCGTGATGACAAACTTTGTTCCTGCGCCGGGTTTGGTTTCCACTTTAATATCACCTTGATGAGCGGAAATAATGTTCGCCGCCATAAAAAGACCCAAACCAGTCCCCCTTTTGCCTTTTTTCTTTGCCCCGGAAACAAATGGTTTAAAAATATGGGGCAACTTATCGGCCGGAATACCGATTCCATTATCGCTGATGGAAATCATTAATTCCCGGCCGGTTGAAACAGTCTTTAATTCTATCCGGCCCTCCCCAGAAATTGCCTCCAGCGCATTGATAATAATATTCAAGAAAACCTGTTTAATTTTATTTTTATCCACCCTGATTAACGGAAATTTATCATTACTGAAAATAGTTTTAATTTTAACTTGCTCGCGATCCAACCGCGGCTTCAAAAATACCACCACTTCTTTAATTAACTCATGGATATCAACCTCGGTTAATTCCAGGTTATTAACGCGGGCCAGGTCTAATAAATTACCGGTAATACTTTTAATTATCTCCACCCCCTGGGAAACACAGGAAAGATATTTTTGCTGTTCTTCCGTTATCCGTCCGCTCGTTATTAATTCCAGGTAATTGGAAATTCCGCAGAGGGGATTATTAATTTCATGAACTAAGCCGGCTGATAATTGGCCCAGGGTGGCCAGCCGTTCGGTTTCCAGAAGACGTTTCTGGGCCTCCAGCAAGGCGGCTGATTTTTCTTTTACTTTTTCTTCCAGATGCAAATTGATTTCTTTAAGTAACCGTTCCATTCGCTTCAATTCGGTAATATCCTGCGCCATCACCAGTAATAAGGGTTCGCGGCGCGGACCAGACGGTTCGTCACTATCATTGGACATAAATTTGATGGCCGTTATACCTAAATTTATGGTTTGTTCTTTATTTTTAATGATAAAAGTAAATGTTCCTTCT
>CAKKQI010000223.1 GCA_919901895.1 Candidatus Brocadiaceae bacterium
TTTCACAAGCCGATTCTCAAAATCATATTCAAATAACAGGGTTTCATCGCCTCGGGTCATCTCAATAAGATTTCCGTTATGGTCATACCGATAAGTATTTTCTCCCGCGGAAAGAAGACGGTTCATCTCATCATAAAAATAGTTTCTCTTAGAATCGGTAAGACGGTTGCCGAGATTATCATAAGTAAACTTTTCATCTTTGCCAATCCAGCCGGTATCAACCGATCGCGCAGATTTGCCTTTTCCCTGATTAGATGTTTCAGACGTGGTAAAGATATCGGGGATGGATTCCAGCAGACGATAAATTGAATCAAAATTATAGGTAACTTCTTGGGACAACTCGGTTTTCTTCAAGATACTGAATGCCTTATCCCACTCATAACTAAAACGTGCCAGCAGGGTTGTTTCTTCTGCTTGATGCGTTATATTGGTCAATCTACCGAGCGGGTCGTAAGAGTAAGAAACCGAAGTCTCATTAGGTAGATTAAGTTTTGTTCTCTGGTCTAAGACATTATAACCTAACTTATAGAGTCGCCTGGCGGGGTCAGTAATAGCAACGAGCCGATTAATCTCGTCGTGTTGATATTTAGTTATCCCTAATAAGGAATCGTTCATACCAATTCGGTTACCAGCCGGGTCATAATTGAAACGAATCGTTCGTCCGAACAGGTCGTTAAATTCCGTTATCCGTCCCACCGGGTCGTATTTCCAGTTAAGCGTGCCATTGGGATTATTAACCGAAGTTAAAAAACCTTGTTTAGTATATCCATAATTTATAGATGTGTTATCTGGAAGAATCTTCTGAATAAGTTGGCCCAATGGATTATAGCGGAAAGCATATCTGTTGTTATCTTGATCCACCATGGCCGTAAGATTGCTTACGGCGTCATATTCATAACTCTCCGAAGTCCCATCAGGGAATGTCATACCGGTTATTCGATTAAGCAAGTCATTAATAAAATGCGTAGTATGTCCCTCGGCATCCGTTACAGAGGTAATATTACCAACTGAATCGTAACAAACCTTGGTTAAATTCCCTAAGGCATCCTCAAGAGATACGATTCTATCCAGAAGGTCATAGTGTAATTTGACCGGATTGCCATTGGCGTCCATTATTTCAACTATCTTTCCGGCCTTGTTATAAAGAAAACCGGTCTTATTTCCGAGGGCGTCAATCATCGCGGTTAACCTGTCAAGATTATCATACTCATATTTGGTTTCATTTCCCAGAGGGTCAGTCATACCAATCAAATTGCCGGTTGTGTCATACTTAAATAATGAAACCGCACCCAGGGTAGTCCGTAATTCAATCAATTGTCCCATCGGATCGTATTGGTAAAACGTTGAATGCCCGTTTTCGTCGGTATATTTAACCAGATTACCCGCTTCATCAAAGTGGAAATAAGACGCGGCATTCAATTGGTTAGTAACGGATTTGAGATCGCCTAATGGGCCAAAGGTTCGTTTGGCAATATTTCCGTCAGGGTCGATTAGTTCAATGGTAAACCCTTCGGTATCATAAACGGCACGCCAACGGTCGCCTAAGGTATTAATTAATTCTACCCACCTATTGGCCTTATCATAAACAAATCTCGTCTCGTTTCCGAGCGCATCCCGCTGGCTGATTAAATTGCCCACCCGGTCATAAGAGAAAGAGGTGGTATTATTCAAGGCGTCAATGGAAGAGGTAACCCGATTCATCAAATCGTAGTTCGTGGTAAGAGCGGCGCCATTAGAACTTTCTCTAACCGAATTGCCTAATATATCATAAGTAAAAAGCCACGAATTATTCATCGGGTCAATTATGGAACAAAGGTTGGCAAACCGGTCGTATCCAAAATAGAAATTGCGCCCGGCGGTATCAATGGCACCGGTTACCAATCCTCGCTGGTCGTAAGTAACGGAAATAATTTCTCCTAAAGGATTGATTACTCTGATAAGATTACCTCGCTCATCATATTGAAGCGTATAGGTTCTATTTAACTGGTCTGTCAGACCGGTCATCCGGTTAGACCTCGGTTCATAGGTCATCCAGATAATGCCGCCCAACGGGTCAATTGCCCTGGTTTCATTTCCCCATTCATCATATACGAGTTGGACAGTCTGCCCCTGCCTGTCCGTGAAAGCGGTCAGGTTCAAACTATCGTCATAGGTAAATCCAATGGAACCCGGTGATGATGAACCGGGTTCAGCCGGGCCATCTATCCGCCTGATTAATTTAACGCCATCTTTTTCCTCAAAGGTATATTGAGTTAAATGCCCCAGCGAATTAGTAACCAGAGTTTGTGTTACTGATTGATATTGAAGGGTGACCTTTGCAATATTATCCTCGCCCCTCATCTCAACGGCGCGTTCCTGGTCGTCGTATTCAAAGAATGCCTCGGTCTGGCCATTCGCATCCACGATACGGGTTATGGCCGAGGGATAGCGCTGGTCCTCATAGAAATAGTTGACCTCACTCCCATCAGGATATTGCACCCTGATGAGATTTCCTTTGTCATCGTAGAAGTACCGGAATAACCGACCGGACGGGTCAGCCAGGCTCTGAATTTTTTCCGTGCCGTTATAATAAGTGAACTTTAATTCCCGTCCGGTTTGGTCAGATACCTTAACCAGCCGCCCTTCTTCATCATACGATAAACCGGTCGTATTACCGTTCCTGTCAACGATGGTTAAAAGAGTCCCTTCAGCGGTGAAACTATATTTGAATCCCTCGGTGGTCGTCCAGGTGAATGTGTCATCCGGGTTCTTGATCAATTCACTATTTTCGCCGTAAAGCGCCTTGTAAGTCCCGTTAGCCTGTCGCTCAAAAATAGCCGTAAAGCCATCACCGTAAAAAACCGCCCGTTTCTCCGGTTCCAGAGCGGCGATCCCGACCCGGACATCGTAATTATGGGACCAGCCCAGACCGACCGGGCTGTCCAGCGGTTTTAGGCTGTCATAGGTCCGGGTGAATTCCAATTCGCCTAAGGAATAGATGAATAAATCCTGGGTGGAAAAGGTGGCATTCCCATTGGTAACGTCAACCGGATGTCCCACCTGGCGAATGGCCCGGCCAATGAATTTTCCGAAGCGCTGGAGTCCTGTCCCAATCTTCCTCGTCAGTTTTCCCCTTGTTTGGAGATCATGCAGGGATAAAAGGTTAACTGACTTTTTATCAGTCCAGTTACCGGCGAAGTCTTCAGCCCGATAATAAATCTTAATCGCCGTAAAAAGGACGTCCTTCCACTCACCCCACGCGCCTTCAGGCGGTCTGGTATATCCTCTCCAACTTCCGCCGTCAAACCGATACTCAATCGCTCTAACTTTGGAGTGTGTATCAGACCAGCGCATTCTTAACTGCCATCTGAGATGGTAATAACCGAGTTCTATTTCAACCTTTGGCGGGGTTCGGTCTAACATCACCTGGCCAGTAGTTGTCCTTTTATTACCCGCATAATCTGACGCCTCGCCCGGAATATTATTTATCCCCTCAGCCGAGACCCAAACCGGTTGGCTAACTGTATCCGGCTTGACCCCGGATAAGATATCGCTTGCCGTAAAGATCACTTGGACTGATAAAAAATTATACCACTGAACTGGTTGAGGAACGACGACTGTAACTACCGGTGGGGTTTTATCTATCTGAATAACCGCAGATTTAACAGATTCTGTATTACCGGCCTTATCAACCGCATAATATTTGAATGTCGTTTGACCTTCAGTGGAAATAGTAAAAGTAGCCGTGGTCCCGGCGACGATTACTTCTGGTTGAATATCTATCTGGTAATGGACTTCTTTTACGCCGGATGGGGTGGTTCCGCTATTATCTATCGCGGTTAAGGTAACCGTAACATCTGTATTGGTCCACCCGACGGGAATTCCTGTGGCTGTGGTGGTAGGTTTAATTGTATCTACTGGTACTGTAATCGGACCCGGGGGGTAAGGCGGGACATATTTCCAGGCATCCTTTATTGCATAAGGAGCGATATCAACTACATTGGTCGCGTTAGTATCTGTGCCAGCAATAAATAAAGGTTCACTTGGTCCTCGTCCCCACCAGTTGCCTTCGTTGCGGCCGGTAGCCGGGTTATAATAATAAAGATTTACTGGCACAAGAGCAAATGCTTGGTATTGCCCATTATTATAAATATTGTTGTGATAGATAGTATCAGCGACCGAATCACCATCTAACCACATCCCAAATATAGAATTTGAAAAAATATAATTTTCCCGTATCGTATTACTCGTTGTCTTTCCAAGAAATCGAGTTCCACTATGCAAATTATTACTGATAACATTATTTTGTATCGTATTGCCCGAAGATTCGCTAAGTAAAATACCATATCTATTGGAATCAATGAAGTTATCTTTTATGATATTATTTTCACTTCTCTCGGTCTGAATTCCAACGTAGTTTGAAGTTACGGTGTTGCTTATAATAAAACTATCAGTAACGTCAGCAAAACGAAGACCTACCATCCAATTTGCAGCATTAGAGGCAATAGTGTTATTAGTTGCGCTTATTGAGCTTGCGATACTTATATATATTCCATGTCCCTGAATAGTTGAAGAAACAGTATTATTAGTCATTGTAATATTATTACTATCGTAAAGATACATTCCTTCCCAGTAGTTTAAATTAATGATATTATTATTGATAAAAAGATTAGAACTACTCAAGACACTCAAACCAATAGTATTAGAATTTGCCGTGTTATGGTCAAGGGTGATATTAGATGCATAAGAAGAATGTATGCCCTCATTAAAATTGGAGATATTACAATTTTTTATTGTCACACCGGTTCTGTATAATGGACCACCATAGCCCGGAGCTAACCCCGTAATGTATATTCCATAACCGCTACCGGTCCCGGTAATACTATACCCATTGCCGTCTAAGGTAATATTATCGGCTTGAATAACTACATTCGTGGTAAGGTCGCTAGTCAATTGTGCATGAGTAGCATCAAGCCACACCCCAAATCCATTAAGCTGATCTTTTAGGTCATCTCTACCCCAAAGTTCAATCGTTCCGAGTAATTGTCAAATGTTGTGGATGAAAATATTTTGCGTATCCTAACAAACAT
>CAKKQI010000224.1:0-4121 GCA_919901895.1 Candidatus Brocadiaceae bacterium
GTTAATCCGCTTAATCAGCGGACATATAATTTCCTATGCGACCAAGATTAAATAACCCATTGGTCAATAATCTCATTTACCTTTTTCTATGCCCATTACTATTTCCAAAATAGCCCAATTAGTCAACGGCACTGTTTCGGGTAACCGGAATTGTTTGATTACCGGCGTGGCCGGACTGGAAGAAGCCCAACCCGGTGAAATTACTTTTTTAGCGAATAAAAAATACCTTCCGTTATTGAAAACAACCCGCGCCTCGGCGGTTCTGGTGGATAAACAAACTAAAGTTCCAGACCATCTCAACGCCATCAGCGTTAAAAACCCGGACCTATCTTTTGCCCAAATAATAGAATATTTCAAACCTGAACCGCCGGCTTTGTCAAAAGGCATCCATTCCAGAGCGCTGGTTGCTAAAAATGTTAAACTTGGAAAAAACGTTTGCATTCAACCCTATGCCGTACTCCAACCCGGCAGCAAAATCGGCGCCGGCACGGTAATTTATCCGAATGTTTATATCGGTCAGGGCGTTTCTATCGGAAAAAATTGTTGTCTCTATCCCAATGTCGTTATCCGAGAAAAATGCGTTATCGGTGATAATGTCATTATTCACAGTGGGACGGTAATTGGCTCAGACGGTTTTGGTTATACGCTGGTTAACGGCACCCGGCGCAAGATACCGCAGATTGGCATCGTGGTAATTGAAGATGAGGTGGAAATTGGAGCCAATGTTACGATTGACCGCGCCCGGTTCGGCCAAACTATTATCAGAAAAGGCGTCAAAATAGATAATCTGGTTCAGGTTGCCCATAACGTGGAAATCGGTGAAAATTCGGTTCTGGTGGCCCAGGTCGGTATTTCCGGCAGCACCAAGATTGGCCAGAATGTCATTATGGCCGGCCGGAGCGGCGCCGTGGGGCATATCCAGATTGGCGATAATGTCACGGTGGCCGGCTGTTCGGTGGCCACCAAAAATATTCCGGCCGGAATGATCGTTTCCGGCTTTCCTGCGCGTCCTCACCACGAAGAACTACATATCCAGGCCGCTCTGCATAAATTACCGGAACTGCTCAAAATAATCAAACAACTCCAGGCCGAAATAAAAAACTTAAAAAAATAATTATGCGGCAAGTCTTGTTGCCCGAATTGGCTAGATGAGTTAATAACGCGCGTCTTCCGGCGCCGGTTTTGACGAAGAGGTTTCTTCTTCCGGTTGCTTGGTATCATCCCGCTTCATTTCTTTAGTATCTTCAGCCGGCTCTCTGAAAAATGCCCGGATGCGTGAAGATTGATATTCCCGCTCGTCCCCGCTCCCGCCTTGGCGAGACGGGACCGATTCGCTTTTATCCTGAATAATAACTTTCTTCTCAATGATCGGAGGTTGGTCGTTAGAAGAAAATGAAACGGTCGGAACCGGAGAAATAGTAGTTTCCGGCGCCGGGCTATTTTTCCCTAAATTCCTAAGATAACCCGGCAGAAAAATAATACAGCCGATCAGTATTATCAACATCGCGATCGCAATTACCAGCAAGTATTTGGATAAAACGCTTCTCATAATACACTCCTCGTCTAAAACAGTGACCGGTTATCAGTCACCGGTAATCAGTTAAACAGCACAAAATACTCATTACCGATTACTTTCGTTATGTCGTTACTAATTCCGGAACCAGGCCCCGAAGACCGGCGTATCAACCTGAAGATAATAAGCCGGCGGATTATTTAAAAGAGCCGAGTCATAGATATATTCACCTGATTTAGCCCAGCCGTAACCGGACCCGTTATAACGCCATCCGCGGTATTTTTGGCCCTGTGAACCAAGCCCCCTCAAGTTGCCTTTCTGCTGGGCCAAACTGCAATACCATTTACCGGTGGAAGAAAAAGTCGCCCCATGAAATTCCATATTATACGGAGCCGCTGAAGTAATCTGGATATCGTTCAACGCCATTATACCGACCGTGGAAAGAACGCTGGGATTATAAGCCGAGTTTGCTTCATAAGTATAACCATTCGCGGTTGTCCAGGCATCGGTTCCGGTCATATCCGGGTTAACTTCAACGCCGTACCGTTTAAGAATATAGGCCTTATCGCCTTCATTATCAATGTACCTCACTTTGCCGGTAACGTTCACCGCACTCATCGTGGCCACCGTTACCCGGCCGTTGATATCTCCTTTAAGTGAAGTAACGTTATTCTGGACAAAGATAAGATTATTGGCCGGCAGAGGGTAAGTTCCTGTTTTTAAAGTTGAACCATCACTGATTTTTTTGGCCGTAATCTTCACCTGATTACCCAAAAATTCTATCTCGGTATTAAAAGCCCCGAAGCCGGCATATTCCGAACTAGAATTGGAGACATCGTAAACGCCGCTGGTACTAGTCTGTAAGGTGGCAATTTCGCTGGTAGAAGGCCAGGGCACGGTCGCGGCATATCCGTTCACCTCGCCATAAAAAGTGGTATTAGCCGCGCTGGCGCCGGAATAATAACCGATTCCGTCTACCGCAGTAACATCGTCATACATCATTGCACCGCCGTAATAGAAATTAACTTTTCGGTTGGCGTGGACATCGCCGTGCACCGTCGAAGTGCCGATATTAATATCATCAAGAGATATCATAAACATATAACGGGAAAAACTATCGCGCCCGCGGCATTCCAGAATCACCGAAGAATTGGTGTAACCGCTTTGAGCTGTAGCCGCCACCCGGTGCCAGCCGGTTCCTAAAGTGGTAATCGTCACATCTACCGGAATAGTCCCAATCATTAAATCATTAATGGCCAGGTAACCGCCCGCTGAAGAATTATTGGTTAACCAGATATTTCCGTTAACATTGTAAGCGCTGGTTTTGATATTATTTTTAACTACTTCCAGGGCCGACTCGGCGGCATAGCGCGCCTGGTAGGTTATTTCATAAGCGGCCACCACTTTCGCCCGGCTGGTCACCCCCAGCAGGAATGAACCTAAAAATAATAACATCGCTGCTATCATCGCGGTCACCATTACTAAAAGCATTCCCTGCTGGTTTAGTTCGTCCATCTTTAGCGGAATCACTCTAGAATTTTTATTCATCATACAAACCTCCGGCCCCCTGCTCATTGGCATTGCGGCAGTCAATATAACCCTGCAGGGTAATATCTTTGGTTACGCCTTTCGGCAGATAAAGTTTGGCTTTGATCGCCAGCGAAATCGGGTTTTGCATAGTTATCTGCATCGCCTGGGCATCCAGCGCGGCCACATTTCCCATCAACACCAGCCCGCTGGAGCGATTAAAAATAATCCCGTTGGAAAGAGTAATCTGGGCGTTGCTGATATTAGTAATACTTAAAGGAAAGGTATAAGTTCCAAAACTTTCATAGCGTCTGATTTGCCCGCGGCCGCTCTGGCTGTAAGGAGCAATCACGACCACGGACTGCCATTGCGGCCGGCCGTTATTGGTGACAAAAACCTTTGCGGCGTTCCGGGCCGAAGAAAAACACAACGCTTCCTGCATATCAGTACCCAGTAACGGGTCAATCCAGGAATAAATCGTTAAGTTTGCCTCGGCCGTTTCGGCCAGTTCGTCCATTACTTCATCCAATTTTATTTGGATAAAAGTCTCGGCGGTAACATAAGCGCTGGCGGTTTCATAAGAATCCACCCCGGTTAAATATAAGGTAAGCGCACTGGCACCCACTATTCCAATAATGGAAAAAGCAACCATCATTTCAATTAAAGTCATCCCATCCCTGTTTTTCCACTCCCGCCGGGATGAACTTTGTAACGGGCTGGTCGGATAAGTGTAATCTTTTTTTACCCCGGCTAAACATTTCGGGCAGATCCCGTGAGATGTTTCTTCTGAAAAAGAACTTTTAGTTTTTTTAAACGCAGAATGACCGACGGCCCGGTTAAGCGTCATTTCTTCTTTACACCAGGCGCAGACTAAAATTAATTTTCTTTTACTTGTAGTGAGTTTAGCCGAACTACTGGTCTTTTTCATCTTGCCCTCCGGGAAATTAACCGCGTGTAAAATTTAGGCAAAGCCATCGGGGCAGCATAGGTGTTGCTGACAACCACGGTAATTTCATAAACGTTTCCGCCGCCGACATCAATCACGCTAACCGAACCAATGTTACCGGGGACCTCAGGAATT
>CAKKQI010000224.1:4131-14271 GCA_919901895.1 Candidatus Brocadiaceae bacterium
AGCACCTGAAAAGGCAAACCGTTTTGAGCCGGTAACGTCGCAAAATCAATGGTTTTTAACTGTTCCATCATCTCCTGGGCGGCCTTCATCGCCAGAGTTTGATATTGCAAGGAATGATTACTCTGAAACATACTATGAAAAGTTACCATAAAAGACCCCAGGGCAATGGTAATAAAGGCGATCGCAATCATGGCTTCTAATATCGTAAATCCCGTTAAGGCGCATCTCCCATTCTTTGGATGTCGGCACGAATTTATTCGTGCCAAAACTCTACCCGAAAAATGAGAGGTGTTTTTCCCACTTAGACCTTTTAAACCCCAGAATAATTTATTATAATTCATATTCTTTGCCTCACCTGATAAATATATAAGCAAATATCGTGCCAGATCTTATTTTGAATAAAATAGAGATAGAATCAATTTAATTGAGATTAAGCGATATTGCGTATCCTTAAAGGAACGCATTTGTTGCCAAAAGGATACATATTGACCTTGACTAAAAATAGAGTAAATGTTCACTCCTGCCTGTGCCCCGTACGGGGCAGACAGGGAACCACCGTCAAAAATACTATTAACGGACGATGCACGAATAAATTCGTGCCTACAAGAAAGCGTGGAATTGTAAACGTGTGAAATTGTAGGCACTGTTTTAATCGTGCCGCCGGCGCCATGGTTTTTGTCGTGTTTGTAGGCACGGTTTAGAACCGTCCCGATGTTCATCGGGACGAATATGAGCACGAATAAATTCGTGCCTATAGATTCGTTGCACTCACTACAAGCAGACGCCGTGACAGAAATGGATTAACTTCTTTCGGCTAATATATTACTGCGGCTTAATAGATCTTTTGCGTAACTTGTCCCGATGACCATCGGGGTAAGTCTATTGTGTTTTCAACGGTGATGCTTGTCCCGATACACATCGGGGAGTGAACATTTACAAAATAGAAGGCGGGGATCAAAAATGCAGACAGGTTTTCTGGTAGGAATCTATTTCGCATCCAACTCTTTAAGAATTACTGCGGCCAGAGCGCTGACTTGTTTATTTTCATCCTGCGCGAGTTTTTTTATATCTTCCCGATGTGCCTTGGTTCGTTCTATCCCCATAATTTTCACTAACAATCCTAAGGTATTGTAACGTATTTCAGGTTCTTTATCCTGTAAAAGCCGGGTCAGGTCTTCTTTTTCAATCGCTTCGCGACCCTGCAGATTAATTAAAACCATGACGCTGGCAAAACGGATGGAACCTTCCGGCTCATTTTTTAATATTTTTTTTAAATCTTCTACGGCTTCTTTGGCCTCTAATTTACCCAGGGCATAAACTGAGGCGCTGCGGACCTCAGGGCTACTGTCTTTAAGAAGTTTTCTTATCTCTCCGATGGTTTCTTTTGCCTCCAGCGAGACCAGGGCAGAAATGGCGGCTGCCCGGATACCGGCATCTTGGTCGGACAGCAATTTTTTAATATCCGGTACCGCGTTTTTAGCTTCCAGACCCATCAGAATAATAATGGCCGCGGCGCGCACTTCAGTCTGGCTGTCCTGTAAAAGTTTTTTTATCTCGCCCAGAGATTCTCGATCTTTCAACTCGCCCAGGATTCCGGCGGCGGCAATCCGGACGTAAGGGTCCGGATCAGACAACAGTTTTTTAATCTCATTGATTGACTCCTTCCCGGCCAGTTTACCCAGTGTGACAATAGCGGCTATCCGGACATCGGCATCATTATCGGCTAACATTTTTTTTAATTCTTCAATTGTTCCGGTGGCTTTCAGTTCGCCGAGGAGAAAAACAGCGGCGGTGCGGACGCGTGCCTCATCGTTGGTTAGTAATTTTTTTATCTGACCGGTCGCCTCTTCTAATGACCATTCGCCCAGGGCATAAAGGGAGTAGATGGCCGGACCATGAACGCGCGGATTATCGTCTTTGAGCAGTTTTTTTATAGCACCGATTTCCTCTTTAGCGCCCAGTTTGCCCAGGGCAAAAGCGGCTGCCCCGCGCACTCCCGCATCTTCGTCTTTCAAAAGTTTTTTTATCTCGCCGACTTCCTCTTTCGCGCCCAGTTTAATCAGGGCGGCAATGGCTTCCTGGCGAATCTCCGGATTGGGGTCTTTCAGGCCTTTTTTAATATTTTCTAACTTGCCCCGCTGCGGCGGTGGCTGGTCTTCGGCTTTCAGATAACCTGCCCCGATAAAATCAAGGCCTGCTCTGTGGCCGACGACTCCGGTTAAGATAATTATTACCATTGCTGATAGGAATAGATATTTTTTCATAGTATTTTCGTTATTTCGCCCCGCTCCCCGATGTCCATCGGGGGACAGGGTTCGGCCTTTCGTGTTTCCAAGTTTGGAATTTTGTAGTTTCGTTATTTCGGGCTTTCGTGTTTACGGTATTTATCCGGCTCAATCCGGTATTTGCGTATTTTAAGGTGAAATTTAGCCCGGGTCAGGCCGGCCCGCCGGCTGGCCGCCGAGACATTTCCTCCGGTTTCTTCTAGAATCTTTTCAATATATTCTTTTTCCGCCTGCTCGCGGGTTGATTTTAACGTTTCGGGACCGAATCTCTGATTTATAGTATCTGTTATTTCTTGTTTTGGAAACTCTTTTCGGGCTTGCCCCAATTGTATCGGAGCTTGCGACGAACAAAACCGAACGACTTCCGGTAAATCTTCAAGCGTAATTAGCCCGTCGCTATCCAGTGAACAGGCCCGCTCAATCACGTGAGCCAGTTCCCGGACGTTGCCCGGCCAACTATATTTCGTCAAAAGAAGCATGGCCTCTATATTTATTTCTTGAATTTTCCGCTCTCGGGTCTCATTTAACTGATTAAAAAAATAATTTGCCAGTAACGGAATATCTTCAAGACGTTTCCTTAAAGGAGGTATTTCAATATCAATAACATTTATCCGGTAAAAAAGGTCCTCACGGAAAATATTTTTTTCAACCTGTTCTTTGACATCTTTATTAGCCGCCGTAATTAGACGAAAATTAGATTTTTGCACATCAGTGCTTCCCAGTCTCATAAATTCGCGCGTTTCCAGCACCCGCAGTAATTTTATCTGGAAAGACATCGGAATTTCGGTGATTTCATCCAGAAAGAGTGTGCCGTTATGAGCCACCTCAATCAAACCAGGTTTTCGTTTAGCCGCCCCGGTAAAAGCGCCGGCTTCATACCCGAAAAGCTCACTCTCCAATAGAGTTTCCGGCAACGCCGCACAGGATAAAGCCACAAATTTATTGGTTTTCCGCTGGCTCCTCAAATGTATTTCACGCGCCACCACCTCTTTACCGGTTCCGGTTTCACCCTCAATTAAGACCGCCGAATCAAGACCGGCTACCTTTTCTATCATCTGGTATATTTTCTGCATCACCGAACTGATACCGACTAATTTGCCGTAATTTTGAATCTGGGAAACCTGGCTTTGCAGGTTTTCGATCAGTTGTCTCTGCTGCCGTTCCCGCAAACACCGTTCAATTATCAATTTCAAATGCTCCAGATTAATCGGTTTGCCGATATAATCAACCGCCCCGCTTTTTAAGGCCTCAACCGCGCTTTCCACGCTGCCATAAGCGGTCATCATAATTACATCTATCTCGGGATCGGCCTGTTTTAAAGATTTTAAAACATCCACCCCGTTCAAACCGGGCATCCGCAGATCAACGATCGCCAAATCAAATTCACCGGCTTGAAATGACTCCAGGGCCTGATTCCCGCTGGAACACAAAGTTACTTTCAGATTCCAAGACTGAAATGTCTTATCCAGCAGAATCCTGATGAGTTCTTCATCATCAATAACCAGAATTTTACCATTCATATATCTGTGCCTATCTGTCCATATTAAAAGCCTATCCTAATTGCGCAATCCGCCTTAGGCGGAGCGTGTAACTCAAAACTTTAGTTTTGATTCCGAATCAACTCTATCGCCAAAGGCGATCCGCCTATGACGGAAAGAGTTGAGTTACAAAAAACGGAGTTTTCGGATAATCTCTTAGAGTCTCTATGAATACGGTAATACAATAGTAAACGTTGTTCCCTGAATCAGGCTGCTTCTTACCTCAATTTTACCGCGCAACGTCTGGATAATTTCTCTGGTTACGTATAAACCCAATCCCATTCCGCCGCTTTTGTCCGCCCCGGATTTAGTGCTGAAAAACGGTTCAAATATTTTTTTCAGGTCTTCCGGTTTAATCCCGCGCCCGCTGTCGCTGACGGATATTTCCGCAAAATCCCATTTGTTTTTTACTTCCACCGTTATCTTACCTTTATTCGGTAGAATGGCCTGGCGGGCATTAAGGAAAAGATTGAGAAAAACCTGCTGTAATAAATTAGGATCTGACATCATCCGCGGGGCTTCATCCATTTTTTTAACCACTTCTATCCCATCACCATCAAGGTCATGTTTTATCAACTCCAGGGATTCATTGATAATATTATTCAGGCCCACTGGCTCTAATTGCGGTTCCGGTTTACGCGAAAAATTCAGGAGATTTTTGACAATCGCCAACGACCGGCTTAAATTACGCTTAGTGATAGTGAGCGTTTCCTGGGCCTCGGCCAGCGACATCGCCGGATTATTAAGAGTAAACTCCACGATCCCTTTTAAACCGCCCAGTGTATTAAAAAAATCGTGCGCCATCGCGCTGGCCAGCTGACCCACCAGCGCCAGTTGTTCTTTTTTCAATAATTCCTTCTCGTATTGTTTTACCCGCGTCAGGTCTTGAAAAACACTGATGGTCCCTTTATGCTTACCGGCGACATCTTTCAGAAGCGAAAATCCCACCCCGATATAAAGAGGCGGCTGATCTTCTTTCCGCCTGAAAGTAATCTCATCACGTCCCGCCGAGGCGGGACCTGAAAATTTATCGGACGAAGACGACCGCTTGTAAAAATCAGCGCTTAACCGATAAAATTCTTTTAAAGCCGTAATTTGCTTAATCGGTTGTCCTAACACCTCCGCCGCATTAACATCCAGTATTTCTTCAGCCCTTTTATTAAAAACCGTAATTTTATCGTCCCGATCCAAAACGATTATCCCGCTGGGCACGCTCTGGAAAACATTCTTCAGGTATTCGGTCAGGTTTTTTATCTCGGTAGTTAGTATTTCTTTGGTCGCGAGTTGCTCTTTTTTATAACGCTCGGTTTCTTCGGAAAGATACCCGATAAAGGTCGCCACCACAAAAAGAAACGCCACCCGATGCAAAAAATAACCGGATCCGATTACTTCGGTAATCTTTATCATCTCGGTGGTATTTATAAGCGCATAAACCAGGGCGCCGACCAGGGTGGCAACAAAAGCGGAAACGGCGGAACGGATACTGGCGGTAATCAGAATAATAATTAAAAAAACCAGGTAAAATTGCTGGGTTTCCGAACCGCCGGCGTAATAAATAAAAAGAGTCATCGCGGCCAGGTCTACGATAAAGGAAATCTTTAACATCAGCGACCGACCGACCAGATGAAAATAATCAAGGTATCCCCACAAAGTATTAAGCAAAAAAATTGCCAGCGCTATATAAACATAGAGGTGGATATTGGTTAATTGATAGCCTGCCATGGCCAAGGGCGTGGTAACCAAACTCAGGATAATCGTCAGCCGGAGCGCCACGAGAACATGCTTGAATGGAGAACCGGACGAATCCAAAACAGACGCATTTGTTTTCAGTCCTGCTTGACTCATATACTTTATTATATACCGTAATCTCTAACGGGGCAAGTAAAAAACCTGTCGGCGGTTCACTGTATTTTAGTTGACGGCGCAGATATTATTTGTTATACTTTTTAAAATCTGAATTACTCCGGCAATTTAGATAGAGGATAATTGCCCGATGCAGCACACCATAAAAAAAGAAGTCTCGTTTGAAGGAATCGGTCTTTTTTCCGGTCAGCCGGTAAAAATCCTGTTTCGGCCGGCGCCGGTTAATACCGGCCTTGTTTTTATCCGGACCGATTTACCGGAACAGCCGCATATTCCCGCAACAACTGAATACCTCAGATCTGATTATCGCAGAACCGCTTTAGAAAAAAATGGCGCCAGCATTGAAACGATTGAACATCTTTTAGCCGCCCTCTCCGGCCTGGGTATTAATAATCTGGAAATAGAATTAAATGCTTCAGAAGTACCGGGGGGCGACGGCAGCGCCAAATTTTTCATAGAAACATTGACTTCAGCTGAACTTCTCCCGCAGGATGCCCCCTCTAAAATTTTTGCGGTAAAAACTCCGGTGGCTTTTTCTGAAGGAGAGGCCTCGCTGGTCGCCCTGCCCACTGATGATGAAGAACTGATTATTGATTACACTTTGCAATACGCCGCGCCGATTATCGGCACCACCCACTTAAATATCCGAATTAACCCGGAAAATTTTGTCAAAGAACTGGCCCCCAGCCGCACCTTCTGCCTTAAATCAGAAGTGGACCACTTTTTAAACCAGGGATTGGGCAAAGGAGCCAGTTATCAGAATGTCCTCGTGGTGGATAACGACAAAGTCATTCAGAATCAGTTAAGATTTAAAGACGAATTTGTCCGTCATAAGATACTTGACCTGCTGGGCGACCTTTATCTTTTAGGCGTCAGGTTACAGGGACATATTATTGCCGTTAAAACCGGCCATGAAGATAATGTGAAATTTGTCAAACGTTTGGCTGATGCGATGCAAAAAGTAAAAATACCGTCTTCTTCGGAACCAAAAATAAAAACCTGGCTGGATGTCCGAGAATTGCAGAATATCCTGCCGCACCGCTATCCTTTCTTGCTGATTGATAAAATAATTGAAATGGAAGGTTATAACCGGGCCGTCGGGATTAAAAACGTCACGATTAACGAACCGTTTTTTATGGGCCATTTTCCCGGCCAGCCGGTGATGCCCGGTGTTTTACAATTAGAAGCCATGGCCCAGTTAGCCGCTACGTTGCTTTTACGGCGGGCCGGCAACGAAAATAAACTCGGAGTCCTTCTTTCTATTAATAACGCCAAGTTCCGTAAATCCGTTGTGCCCGGCGACCAGTTGAGAATTGAAGCGGAAACGATTAAAAGTAAATCCCGCACCGCCGAAGTTTACGCCCGCGCTTTAGTCGACGGCGAACTGGCCTCCGAAGCCTCGATTAAATTTATGCTGGTGGATAAAGAATAAGTAATCGCTACTTTTTAATATTATGCCGACGATCCATCCGACCGCCCAGGTGAGTTCCAAAGCCAAAATTGCCGACAATGTGGAAATCGGCGCTTATAGCGTCATTGGTGATGATGTCACCATCGGAAGCGGTTGTAAAATCAACAATCATTGTACCATCCTGGGACCCAGCACAATCGGTGAAAATAATCTTTTTTTTCCCTATGCGGCCATCGGTACCGCCCCGCAGGATATTTCCTACACAGATGAACCGACCAAATTAAAAATTGGGAATAATAATGTCTTCCGGGAATTTGTTACGGTTAACCGCGCTACTTTAAAAGAATTCGGACAGACGCTGATCGGCAATAACTGTTTTCTGATGGCTTACAGTCATATTGCCCACGATTGTATTTTAGGAGACAACGTTATTATTGCCAACGGAGTTCAGTTAGGCGGTCATGTGCGGTTGGGTAATTACGCCTCTTTAGGCGGCCTGGCCGGAGTTCATCATTTTGTCACGATTGGCGAACATTCTTTTATTGCCGGGATGGCGCGGGTCTTAAAAGATATCCCGCCGTTTATGATGGCGGACGGCCGGCCGGCGCGCGTCCGGGCCGTGAATACAATTGGTCTGGGCCGGCGGGGATTCAGCACCGAACAAGTCCGGGCCATCAAAGAAACTCATAAACTTATTTGGCGTTCGGAATATACCACCATTCAGGCCTTAAAAATATTAGAAGAAAATATCACTACGCCACCGGAAAAACTACCGGCTGATACGCCTAAAATTCTTTATGCCCTGGCTGCGAAAGAACAAATTGCCCGGCTGATTGAATTTATTAAAAATAGCCAGCGGGTTCCGCAGGGACGAGGTCTGGAAGCCAACCGCAAAATCCCGGCCCGACCGAATAACCCAGACGGACCAGCCCCATCACCGACTGAAACGGATGATGAAGTGGAACTGGTCAACTAAAATCTCACTTCACTTAAAACCTCTAACAAAACCATTCTGAAGGAGATAACAAATTAAATATGTACAATGGAAACCTGAAGGTTTCCGCTACATTTTAGAGAAAAGTAGCGGCGACCTTCAGGTCGCCATCTGGTTTTGTTAGAGTCTCTTAATGATTACAAAGATTTAGAAATAAAATTACCGTGAGTTTAGTCCGCCTTAGGCGGATTAATCACCGTAATCTCTATTCCCAATCACTCTCCACCATCCGTCCCGATTTTTATCGGGACTACGAAGGACTGGTAATCACTGATATAATTTATCGACTCTCAAGGAAAATAATTATCCGCCTGTTCGGTAATTTTTCTGATCACGTTTTCCAGTTCCTGCCGTTTTTGTTCCATCATCTTTTCATCTGCTTCCGGCGAAACCATAATCGGCTTCCCCAGTATCACGACGGCCGGACTAAACGGACAGGGTAATTCATACTGGTCCCAGGCCTTTTTAAAGACAGAGCGGTATTTAGCCCGGGCCGTCAGGGGAATAATGATACAACCGGTTTTAGCGGCCAGATAAATAACGCCGGGCTTGACAATATATAATGGCCCGCACGGACCGTCCACGGCAAAGGCCGCGTGAGACCCTTCTTTCACGGCCCTAATCATCCTGATTAACCCCCTCCTCGCCCCGCTTGAACTGGAACCGAGAACAGGTTTAAGTCGCAATCTGGTCAAAACGGCACTCTGCAAGCGGCCGTCCCGGCTAAGACTGGTTAAGATCGCCAGTTGCTTAACTTCATTCCAGCCCAACAATAAAAACTGCCGGCCGTGCCAGAAGGCAAAAACAAATTGCCGGCCGGACGCCAAACAATCCTGTAAAGCAGATTTATTTATAACTTTGAAACTGATTGTCTTGCAGACCAGTTTAATCATCAACCACGCCAGAAAAGAAAGAAGTTTTTGTTTCATACGGAAACCTTGACCCTTTATCCCGTTAGAGATATACTATAATTGTATAGTAAACCATATTTGGATAAAATTTTAAAATAAAATTCATTTATGCTTAATGTGGCGGTTATCGGCGTCGGGCATCTGGGCCGGCATCATGCCCGGATTTATAAATCGTTGCCCGGCGTAAATTTGGTGGGTGTGGTTGACATTAATCAATCACGCGGCCGGCCGGTGGCCGCCGAATATCAAACAAATTATTATTCCGATTGTCAATCTCTTTTTTCCGCAAACAAGATCAACGCGGTTAGTATCGCCACCCCGACCGTTTCGCATTATGCCGTCGCCAAAAATTTTATCAGCCGCGGCATCCACACTTTCATAGAAAAACCGATCACGGATAATGTATCCGATGCCCAGAAATTGGTTGCCTTAGCCCAACCAAAAAAAATAATTCTTCAGGTCGGTCATATTGAACGATTTAACCCGGCTTTTATCGCAATTCAACCTTACGTGAAAAACCCCCGTTTTATTGAATGCCACCGCCTGGCGCCTTTTTCCTTCCGGTCGGTGGATATTGATGTCGTTCTTGATGTAATGATTCACGATCTGGATATTATTCTTTCGCTGGTCAAATCGCCTCTTCATAAAATTGAAGCAACCGGAGTCAATATTTTAACAGGCAAAAAAGATATCGCCAGCGTGCGGCTTCTTTTTAAGAACGGCTGTGTGGCCAATGTTACAGCTTCGCGGGTTTCGGACAAGTCAATGCGCAAATTACGTATTTTTTCCAATGATGCTTACATCTCCGTAGATTATCTGGCTAAAACCGCGTTGGTTTACCGCAAAGCAGCTCACTTGCCCCCGCCCCAAAAACTGTTAACAATTTTTAATCGTTCAAAAATAAAAGACCTGAAAAAATTAATGCTGGAAAAATTTTTACAGGTAAAAAACCTGGAAATCAAGCCGGTTGACCAGCTGCAAAAAGAACTGGAGTCTTTTGTTGGTTGTATTCGGACATACCGAAAACCGGTCGTTTCCGGCGCGGACGGCTTAAAAGCCATTCAACTCGCCCGGCAAATTATTAATAAAATCGGCTGATATTATTTTACAGAATGGAACAAAAAATTTTAGTTGTTGC
>CAKKQI010000225.1 GCA_919901895.1 Candidatus Brocadiaceae bacterium
CCGTCAGATTAAAAGCGCCGGGTTATCGGTGCGTCAGTTAGAAAATATGATTGCCGTCCGTTTCCGGAAGACGCCGGTAAAATCAAAATCTACTCCGGAAAAAGACCTTTACCTGAAGGAATTAGAGGAGCGTCTGCGCCGTAAATTCGGAACAAAAGTAGCCATAACATCTTATCGCAAAAGAGGTTGTGTAATAATAGAGTTTTATTCCAACGACGATTTCCAGCGGATATTGGAGATTCTCGGAACGTAATGAATCTGTTAACAAAATCAAGAGGATCGATTAATATGCTAAAAACACAAAAATATCAGATGTCATTACTGAGGCAGATCCCCGCCTGTGGCGAGGTTCGCCACTATGGGCGGCGTGTTTGGCGGAAACTTGCTTCAACATCCCGAATGAGAGATGTTTTTCTTTTATTCCTTATTTTACTTTTCGGTTGCGCCGGGCCGTCAATTCCGACCAATGGCCAACCGCTGCCTGAGAACCTTGTTCTGGCCCGGGATGGCAAAACTGATTACGTGATCGTTATTTCCGGTATGGCTTCGCCTTCTGAAAATCACGCCGCAATGGAACTCCAGAAATTTCTTAAGGAAATATCCGGCGTAACTCTGCCGGTTATTACAGACAATCAGGCGTTAACCCCCAATGAAATTATCCTTGGTGATAATAACCGCCTCAAACAATTGGGTCTGGCGATCGACTTTGCAAAATTGGGCTTAGAGGGTTTCGCGATTCGGACGCATCGGAATCATCTCGTTATTGCCGGCGGGAAACCGAGAGGGACGCTGTACGGTGTTTATACTTTTCTTGAGGATTATTTAAATTGCCGCTGGTTTTCTTCCAGGGTCAGCCGAATTCCTGAAAATCACGTGCTTAAAATACCCTTGATCAACGAAACGCAGGTACCGGTTTTTGAATACCGGGAGGATTTTTATACGGACGCCTTTGACCCGGACTGGGCGGTTCGGAACAAGATGAACAGTTCCCGCGCTGAATTGGATAAAAAACGCGGCGGAAAAATTGTTTATGCCCCGTCCTTAGGCCATACCTTTTATACTTTCCTGCCGCCGGAAGAATATTTTAAGGAACACCCGGAATATTACTCAGAGCAAAAGGGGCAACGTTTTTACGAAGGAGGCCAGTTGTGCCTGACTAATCCGGAGGTGATTAATCTGGTAATCGCTAAAGTAAAAGAGGTGATCCGGCAAAACCCGGAAGTAAATATTATTCCGGTTTCCCAGAACGACTGGGGTGGTTGGTGCGAATGCGAAAACTGCCGGGCGTTAGACCAGGCGGAAGGGAGCTATAGCGGGACGATTATTAATTTTGTTAATCAAATTGCCCAGGGGATTGAAAAAGAGTATCCTCAGATTGCGATTGACACTTTTGCTTACCAGTACAGCCGTCGTCCGCCTAAAACAATCAAGCCGCGGGCTAATGTCATTGTCAGATTGTGTTCAATTGAATGCTGTTTTTCCCATCCGCTTGAGAGTTGTCCGGAGAACGATTCCTTTGCGGATGATTTAGAAGGCTGGTCCAGAATATGCCAACGGCTTTATGTCTGGGATTACGTCACGAATTTTGCCCATTACCTAATGCCGTTTCCCAATTTTAAATCGCTCGGCCCTAATATTAAATTTTTTGCCGCGCATAATGTTAAAGGCGTATTTGAAGAAGGTAATTATTCCGCCGGCGGGTGCGGCGAATTTGCCGAACTGCGGGCTTATGTCATTGCCAAACTACTCTGGAATCCGAATTATAATGTTGATCAAGCCGTCACCGAGTTTATGGAAACATATTACGGCCAATCAGCGCCGGCCATTTTTCAATATTTTAACCTGATGCACGATCAGGTAACGCAGGAAAATATTCATCTGGGTATTTTTGACCCGCCGATTCTCCCTTATTTAAGCGGGGAAATGCTGAAACGGGCTAATCAATGTTTTGACGAGGCGGAAAAAATAGCGTCCGCCCCCGCCTCCGCCTTAGGCGGAGCGGGACGGGGCGAACAAGAGATACTTAAAAGGGTTAAGATCGCCCGGTTGCCTTTAATGTACGTGGCGATCGTGACGGCTCCTGATAATAAACCGGACCCTCAATTGGTGAGCGAATTTTTTACCCGATGCGAAAGTTCCGGTTTAACCAATGTCGGCGAATGGGCGAATAAGACAATCGAGGTCTTCAGGCAAAACCTGGAGCAGCCCCGGCCGTTTTTAGGCGCCAATCTAAGGCATCTTAATCCGGATGGAACCGAAGGTGTTTTTATAGAAAATGTTCGGTCTGGTTGGCCGGCGGACCGAGCGGGATTGCAAGCAGGAGATATTATTATCGAAGTTAATCACCGGGCGGTGGGAGATGTCAACGGCCTGATTAAAATTATCAGGGAATATCAGGTGGGGGACCAATTAAAGATAAAGATTAAGCGAGCCCCGCCTTTGACGGGGCAAGCCGAACAGATGATTGAATTAAGCGTTACGTTAGGCCCGGCTCCTTTGTATTAACCGGTTATTTCTATTTTTCGGGCCGCCCCGCCAAGGCGGGACGGATTCGTGTTTATGAAATCAAAACGTCTTTCCGATTATCTGGAATTAATGAAGGCCGCCCGGGAACGAGAGTCCTGGGCCGAAGTAAAACGGCTGGGTGAAACCGCTCTTAAGAAACTGCCTCATCTGACCGCTTCACCGATGGAAAAATATATTCTGTATCATCGGTTGGGTAATGCTTACTTACGACTGGTGCTTTGCTCGGCCGCGCTGGACGTTTTTTATAAAGCCCAGCTGATTGCTTCAAAATACCGCCTTAAACCGGAATTCCTGGCCAGCGTTTCGCATAACCTCGGCGTTATTTTCCTGACATTACGTAACTTTAAGCAGGCCGGGCGGCACCTTCAGAAAGTAGAGCAGTACTATCAGAAATACGGCGAAAATAGAGCGCCCCTGACCACAGATATACATATAAATAACCAGATTTCCTTAGCTCGGTATTACCTGGGAAAAAATGAAATGGAAAAAACGCGGGAACTGATTGAAGATAAAATACCGGAT
>CAKKQI010000226.1 GCA_919901895.1 Candidatus Brocadiaceae bacterium
ATTCATTTCCTTAAAATGCAGGTTATAAAGATCTCCGATATTTTTTAATTGTTGGCGGCCGGCTGGAGAAACAAACTCCGAAAAAAACGGCTCCGGCGCGGAATATTTAGAATGCAAATCATAAAAGTTAAGATAAGCCAGCAAAGGCCGATCATTTTCAAAACTTTCCAAAAAACCAAGGAAAGTATTAGCCACCGCCGGAGCATTAGTTTTACGCTCATCAAATTCATCTACAAAAACAGAAACTTCCGGGTGTTTCCGGCAAACGGAATTTAATATTTTCGTCCGGTCTCCAAACATGTTATAAGGAGAGACCAGGAGCGTATTAGCCGTCACCGCCACAGATTGATACCCCTGTTCGGTTAACAGGTCAAAGATAGTTTTGATGCCAGGTTTTATCCTGAAAGTATGCCAGTTGGCCTGATGCTGGTGCGGGTAAAGACCGGTAAACATTGAAGCGTGGGATGGAATAGTCCATGGCGCCGTGGCGGTCACCGATTCAAAGACAACGCCATTCTGCGCGACCCGATCAATATTCGGGGAAGTATTCCGGATAAACCCGCCCGCCTCTGCGGACCGCTCCGCCGAAGATGGAACGAGGCGATCGGACAAGTAGCAACCCAGATAATCAGGCCGCCCCAGATCCAGGCAAATAATAATAATATTAGGTTTTGTTTTCATTTATAAATATTTTAAAAATTTCGGTAATTCCGGGGTTCGGCTGCGCCCCTGGCTGCCGTGAGCGGACGCTCACAGGCAGGAGTTTTGAATTCATTGACCAGAATCCGCCGCCGTGGTGGTCGCCGAACCGGCCCACCGCCTTCATTCCATGGTCGGCAATAATCAGTAAAGGGCCGTTAAATTTTGTTTTTACCTGGCCGACCAAATCATCCAGTTCCTGATAAATAAGTTTCATCTTGGAAGTTATACCGAAACTGAGATGCCCGATCGCATCCGCCAGGTCAAAATAGCCCATTAGAATCTCATGGTTTTCTTCCAGGGCCGACCAGAATTCTGTTTTATTTTTTTGGTGATTCTGGAAAATCACCCGGTCATATTCCTCCAGAGACGCTTTTTTATCAAAGAAATCTTTTAATTTAACTCGTTCCAACCGGTGTTCTTCATCACGGTAAGTCAATCCCGGCACGTCAATCGCCTTCCAGCGTTTAAAGTTTGCGAAAAACGTCCGGGCGGGCGGCAGTTTAAAATCCCAGAGTTCCCCTTTCTGATTGATTTCTTGCTCCATATTTTTTTCCGCCAGGAAAGAAGACCATAAAATAACCGTTTTTAATTCGGTAAATTCCGATAAATCGGTCCGCCCGAACGACTGCTGGAAAAGGTTCTGACAATCAAATTTCATTACGTAATCATATTCCAGCCCGTCCAGCCCTAAAATAATAATCATAAATTATTTTTTATCACCCACCGCAATGGTCATTTTCATTTTATCAATAATATCGCCGTCAACGAATTTTATTTCATGAATCCGGCGAAAATCCGGTGAAGAATTTTCATAAAGACGTCTAATTTGCTCCTGTCGGTCCGCAGGAATCGCCGCTTTGGTTATCCACTCGTTAACCGATTCATAAGAATAATAAGGAAAAGTTCGGATATTACGCCAGCCGTTTTTTTTGAGCAAGGCGTTCAGGTCTTCTTCTAGGAAAAAATTCTGGCGGACCGGATTACGAAAACGCTGGATTTCAAATGCTTCAGGGGAATCAACCGGACTATACGCCGTGAGCTGGACAATCACAACCTGCCCCACCGAATTACAGATGCGATATATTTCATTTGTTGTTTTTAAAAGATTCATAAACTGAAGTCCCTGCCGGATAACGATTAAGTCAAACGAATCGGATGCAAAAGGCAATATTTCTCCGTCCCCG
>CAKKQI010000227.1 GCA_919901895.1 Candidatus Brocadiaceae bacterium
TTTGGGTTGGCAGAGTTTCCATTGGCGCTCAGATTTTCCGGTCCGCCGGAAAAATGAAGGATGAAGGTAAGCAAGAGTAAATCAACGGACATCTGGATAAAAATAAAACCGGATGAATCAGATCGTGTTTTATTTTGAATATAATGGTAAATTAAATTACTCAGGGCCAGGATCGCCAGACCGGACATCAGGGGTATCCGGCTGATTTGAGGTAATAATTGTAGTTTTAAAGCAAGCAGGCAGGCAAAAGTGACGAAAATAAAAGCAACCCAGCGAAGTCTGATTAGGTAAGAAGCCGGCTGGTCAATTTGCCAGAATTGTTTCTTCCAGATGGGAATGGCCATAATTATAAAATTTTGCTGGCTCTGTAACTGGTAACTCAAAACTTTCCGCCATAGGCGGATCGCCTTTGGCGATAGTTTTGACTCCGAATTCACCCTCACACCAAAACTTTTGGTGTGGGAGGTGAACTCTAATCCGCCTGAGGCGGAGTTGAGTTACCTTATTTTTCGTTCCACGAAAAATATGGGCAGGGAGGGATTTGAACCCCCGAAGGCATTGCCAACAGATTTACAGTCTGTCCCCTTTGGCCGCTTGGGTACCTGCCCCTATCTAAATTACGAGTTATAAATGATGAATTATGAATTCATAACCCATAATTAATAATTCATAATTAACTTTATAGCTGGGAGCGGGACTTGCACCCACAACCTCCGGTTTACAAAACCGGGGCTCTGCTGTTGAGCTATCCCAGCATAAAATAGTGAGTCGTTAGGGATAAGTCCCGCTATACAGCGGGATAAACTCCATCCCGCGACCCCGCCGAGGCGGGGGAGTCCCGATTTTTATATCGGGAACCTTTCGGGGTTGATCTATCCCAGCCCCGATAGAAGTCCATTTAGGACTTCTATCGGGGCCAGCCTAAATTTATGGCGTCCAAGGCGACATAAATTTATTATTTAATCATTTTTTTTACTTCTGTCAATCTTTGTTCTATTTTTAGGTTAAGGAAAAAAGCTGGTGGTGGAGGAAACGAAGAGGTTAATGGTTGGGATAAGAGATATCCGGCCCGCTTGTTTTTTTGTTTTAACACCGCCACGGGCAGAACCGCCGGCCGGTAAATTTTTAAAAGGGCGTTTAATTCCTGCCAGAGTTTTTTGGCCTGCCGGTAATCAGGAAATATTTTAAGTTTAACCTGATTGAAAGGCATTTGTTCGGAGTTTCCAAGATAACTGATGAATTGGCTGACTTGTTCGTAATTGTAACCGTTTTGTTTTAACTGGGGATATTTTTTACGGTAAAATCCTTGAAACTGTTCATCGTCATAGCGCCCGATATTCCGGTTTTCCCACAGACTTATTTTTTTTATCCACCGGTAATTTTGTTCCATAATCAAATCCTGCGCTTCTTTAATTTTTTGTATCCAGGTTTTCATAATCGCCCGGTCGGACCGTCCCGATGTTATATCGGGTGAACGGTTAAGGTAACTCCTGAGAAACCTGAACCGGTCGGCGGTGGAAATACGTCCGCGAATCCGGTTAAGTTTAGCCAGACTTTTTATCCGTTCCCGGATGCTCAGAGGTAAGCCGAGTTTGACTCGTTCTAAATCAATCAGGAAGAGTTTAAACAGGTGTATCCCTGAATTGTGACAATTATAATGAGGGTAGGCAGAAGTCCTTACTTCTGTGTCATCAGGTCCAAGCAGGGGCTTGGACCTACCCACTAACGGGTGATGCACCTGTTTAAACTCGTCATTAATTGACCCCGCCGCTGGCGGGCTAAATTGAATAAGAATGTTATTTGGGTCAAAATCTTCCTGCCTGATGCCTTTTTGGTGGACCTGGTTGGCCAGTTGGCCGTAGGACTGAATAATTTTTTTTCTGGCGGCCTGGTTAACTTGTCCCGCCAAAGGCGGGGAAGGAGCCATTCCTTCCGCTGTTAAGAGATAATGGCTCAGGTTAGAACAGTCCTTTATTTCTTTAGAGATTAAAATACTAAATGATTCAACGCCGACGGTGTTCCGGCCACAGTAGGATACCCCACGTGGGATCCTACTTATTCCCACGGCATTGGGGATTATGGTTGGGATACCCCGGTAAGCAATGCGTTTGCTCAGATTGAATTCTCTCTCGGCTTTAGGGCCGTAAAATAATATTTTTAACCAGCTGAACGGGTGAGTCCGGCGGTATAATTTCAGCAGATAAATATCCGGAGAATCACTTGTTTTTATCCGCCATAATTTTTTGACTTTATGATTTTTCAATAATTCAAACGACCAACCGGGGCAAGCCGGAACTAATTCCGGTGAAAACTCAAGTTTTTCCAGAGAGCCGGCTAAAAGAGGGTCTTTAATTAACCAGTGTATTCGGACTGGTTCTCTGGCCTGTTTTTGGCGGTATTTCAGGGTCATTCGTTCCGGACATAAAAGCAGGTGCCAGAGGGCCAGGTTAAAATAAACCAATGTTTTTTTCCGTACTTTTTTAATTAAACCGGCTGTGGCAATTAAAGCAATGAACGTCATTAAAAATTCCAGCATTATTTTAAGTGGTTTTAGTATTCGTAAAATAGAATATGATAACGGTGGTTTATGCTTGCTGAAAAATTTATAAAGGGAGTTTAAATACTCAATCTTGGCGGGGATCAGGTCTTGTTTTTTAGTTTCACCCTGGAGATGATAAACCCGGGCCGCGGGTACAACGGCTACTTGATAACCATTTTTTCTGATACGCAGGCACCAGTCGGTTTCTTCCAGGAAGACAAAGTAATCTTCATCAAGGAAACCAACCCGGTTTAAAAATTCATTCCGGACTATCATACAGGCGCCGACTAGTGATTCTACCGAGAAAGGTTCATTCCGGGCCTGCCGTTTGCTTGGGTATTTTTTAGGGAATAATAATTCCAGAATGCTTCGGTTTAAAAGTTCGCCGGTCAGGGAAGGAAAATTAGCAAATGAATTTTGGCGTGTTTCATCCCGGTTGATTAACTGCGGGCCGGCCAGGGCGCAGTTCGGATGAGCGTCCAGATATTTGGTTAATTCTTCAAGGGCGCCGCTGGTAATTTGCGTATCGCTGTTAAGAATTAATTTGTAGCGTCCGCCGGTTTGACGCAGTCCCTGGTTGGCGGCCCGGGCAAAACCATAATTTCCCTGGTTTTGAAGAATCCGGGCCTGCGGATAATTCTGCCGCACCATTTCCGGACTACCGTCCGTCGAACCGTTATCAACCACTAATATTTCATAAGAAATGTTCTTTACATTATTATATATGGAAGCCAGGCAGTCCCGGAGCGCTGCCGCGGTGTTCCAGTTGATGATAATGATCGATACATCCACGCAATTACCTCGTAACGGTAGACAACGCAATTCATTGCGTTGATGTTACTGAACTTTTAGAGTAATCTGTTTTCATTTTCGCGAGTATTCAGGCTGTTAGATTACGGCCATTAGACGGCAGGCAACTGAAATAAAGTTCGTTTATTTTTTGAGTCATTTTTTCGGCCGAGAAATTTTCTTCGACAAAACGCCGGGCGCGCAGACCTACTTCCAGGGCCAGTATTTTATCGTTAAGTAATTCCACGATTTTTTCTTTAATCGCCTCGTGATTTTTAGGAGGCACCAGGAACCCGGTTTCATTTTCTTTAATAAAATGATAACTTTCACCGACCGATGAGGCGATGACCGGCCGCCCGCAGGCCATGGCTTCCAGTAAACTTAATCCCATTCCCATCTGGAGATAGGGCAGCACAAAAATATCAACGGTCGGCAGGATCAGGTAATATTTGGTGATATCCGGTATAAAGATGACTGAATCCCTGATGCCGAGTGTCGCGACTAATTTTCGCAGTTCCGGTTCGGTTTCTCCTTCTCCGATAATTAAAAATTTAACTTTATAACCGGCGGCTAATATTTCCCGGGCGGCTTTAAGGAAATATTGATGTCCGCGCCAGGTTTCCAGTGGTCCCAGAATGGCCACCACCGAATCACGTTTAATTTGTTCAGGCGAAGAAGAAACATTTTCTTTTATCCGCCGGTAGTTTACGCCGGCATGAATTAGTTGAACTAACTCACGCGGCACCTTGGTTTCGTTAACCAGGTGTTCCCTGATTTCTTCGGTTACGGCAATAATGCCGCGGATGAATTTACTGGCCAGTTTCAGCCGGTGGGGGATATTAAGGGTATTTTGAACGGTAATAAAATAAGGAATTTGAGATTTTGCCGCGATGGCGGCGCCCAGTCCGGCCAGCCGGATTTTTTGAATATGCAAAATATCGGCCTGAGCGGATTTTATTTCATCAGCCAGATGGGCGCTGAGGAAGAGGTCATTCGTCCAGTGGTTGATGGCTTCAAAAGAGGTAACTTCAATTTTTAGTTTTTTAAACTCTTCTGAAAGAGGGCCGCCGGCGCAGATTATTTTTATCCGGTGGCCCAGTTGCTGTAACCCCTCAGCCAGGTTTAAGGTATAAAGACCTGAACCGCGATAAGCCAGTTCGTCCGTTAAGAGAATGACTTTTAAGCAGCGGGCCCCGATTGTCTTGGGGCGTATTATTTTTTCTGTCATACGACTTGCCCCGCTAAAGGCGGGGCAGGAATATTACTTTTCCAGGATGAAAGTAATACTCAGATGAACGCGGTATTCTACGATTTTACCGTCCTCAACCTTGGCGTTGATTTTGGTTATTTCCAATCCGGTGATACCCCGCAGTGTTTTTGAGGCTCTTCTCATCCCTTCCTGGATTGCGTCTTCAATGCTTTTAGGCGATGACGCGACCAGTTGGGTTATTCGTGCAATAGCCATAATTCACCTCCTAATAAAATAGTTATAGTTTATTTCTCATCAAAAATATCGTCCAGTTTGGCGCCGGCGTCCTTGCCGAAATCTTTACTGATAGTTTCTTTAGGTTGTTCCTTGCGCTTTTTAATATTTTCATAAACCGTATTCATCTTCTTGGCTACTTCGCTGACGTAAAGACGGACCATTCCGAGCGTAGTGGTGTTATCAAAAATTACCGCCAGGATGGTTCGCTCGCCGATGAGGGTCAATTGAATATTATCGTGGGCGCCCTGATGATACAGAACCGAAAACTCTTCCTGTCCGAGGATCTTGGCCATTTCTTTTGTGGCGGCGAAACTGCCGGCCACCAGGGCCGAGATGGTATCCGTATTATAACTGCCCATCTGACCCTGCTTGGTAATAAAATAGCCGCCCTTATCAACTAAAATGGCGCTTTTTGCCTTAGAAAGCCGCAAGAACTCGGCTAATAGTTTTTCAATTTGCTCGACATCGTCTTTGTAAAAAACTAAAGTCATCTCTTTTAATTTGTCATCGTCTTTCATAAACCACCACCTTATGATTAAATTGATTTAGAGCGTGTAACAAAATGAGCCCACTGGTTTCTCTGAGGTAGCGTCGGACTTTATGTCCGACTCTAAAGACGGCGGGAGATAAACTCCCGCGCTACAACTATTTCTTTTTGTTACACGCTTTTATTACATATATTAATAGCATTCCATAAAAAATCAAGAAAAAATTAAATAAATACCTGAAATTTTTACCTGTTCCCAGATGTGGCATCAAGGCCTGTCCCAATTTTAGATCAAGTTCATTTCCTTTTTTTAGGATGTAGGCACGAATTTATTCGTGCTAGATAATAAGTCGCGGTTACAAACCGTGCCTACAATTTATAAACCAGATATGATAAAATTTGTTGACCCCGTTAGAGATTAAAATATAATATAGCACATTAAGAAACAATTTAATAAATTTGGTAAATTTAGAATTATAAAAATTGTTGCTAAAATCTCTATCGGGGTTGACTCTTTGCTTCATTAGGGGTATAATAAAAAAATAAGTTATGGGGCGACCGTAAAGGTCGCTGCTACGTTATGATTAGGAACAAATTTTATGCTCTGGCAGGTTGAAATCGGAATTAAAGAACATCTCGCCGATCCAGTGGGAGCGGGCGTCAAAAGCGACATCCATGACCTGGGTATTAAAAGCGTTCAGGATGTTCGTTTTATCCAAATCTACATTATTGACGGTGAAT
>CAKKQI010000228.1 GCA_919901895.1 Candidatus Brocadiaceae bacterium
CCGTTTGCTCCAATCATCCGCACCCAATTGAGTAATTAACCCCTTAATCTTTTTCTCCTGTTCTGACTTGGCGACGGGTGTTTTAGTCTGCTCTGTGGATTTTTGGGCTTCTTCCGGATAACTTAATCCGCCACCCAACAACATCAGTAAGTTGAACACTACCAGTAATCTCTTCATACAAATTTCCTTTTTACAATTGATTACGCCGATTTTTGAATAGCGATTACACAGATTATCAAACATCCTCTATAATAGGATGTCTTCACTAATCCTGTCCACCGGGGTCGGTTGGGCAGGCGATTCAATCAGATTCCAATAGTTCCTTTACTTCAGCCGGGATAACAATCGGCTCCATCTTGCCGTAATCCGAAAATTTCATCGCTGTTACCCAGGAATCCTTCATAAAATCCCTGCCTATCATTCCCGTCTCCGTTTCAAACTCGGTATCAAGTTTATAAAGCAGGCAGTCTTTTTTGCCGAGATAGAATTTCATCACGGATTTATTGATTCTATTCATATCGTCTTCCAGCATCTGGAATGATTTTTTCATCTTTTCCCTGTTAAGGGTTGCTTCAACAACCTGACAGATAGTTTCTCCGATTTTTTCTTCTCCAACCATCCGGGTTTTTTCCAACCACTCCTTGACCATTTTGACATCTTGGACACTGTTTATGCTGATAAAAAAACGACCCCTCCCCATTTCCCGGTTGCTTATTTTCATCCATTTTTTACTGCCCGGTTCACGGATAACCATCCACCCGCTCTGCACGTAACATTCCGCTTCATCTTTATCCGTTTTGCCTCTCAGGTAGGTTAAATCCTGGTTCTGATACACGCCGGATAGTGTTATAGTCTGTTTGTTTTCAGATATTACTTCCGAAACGTCTTTGCCGAACATGGACACACAGACTTTTGTTTCCACCTCTATCCGGTAGTTTTTGGCTTTTAAGAGGTTATCAAGCCCCTGGAAAACCAGTTCCTTTGCCGCGTTATCGGGTATTTCTTTTAACAGTTGGTTCAACCGCATCCTGACTTCCGGGTCCTTGGTTTCTTTCAGGGCCGCTTCTAATAGCGGGCGAATAGGCATACCTAACGTCAAAAGTTCCTTCTGGGCGGTTTCCCGTTCCTGCAGGTCGTCCGAACCTAACCGGGTTACCAATCCTTTCACCTGTTTTTCCGTCTCCGGGCTGAGTTTAGTCCCGCTTTTTTCCTCTGCTAAAACCAGCGCACTGCCCAGCAGTATCAGCAACCCCAAAATGCCGATTAATCTTGCCATATTTCTTTCCTCCTATATTTTTCTACTGCATTGTCAATCTTAAAGTTAAGGGTTTGGCACACCCCTAAATCCCCTCTTGCCGCCCATTCGGGCGACGCCACAGGCGGGAGGCTTTTAAGAAATATTTAATCTCATCCACCGCCGAGACGCAAAGGACTCAAAAAAGAAAAAACGTAATTATTTAGCCACATGAGAATTCGAACTGGCGGGGATAATCTGCTCCGCCTTCCGCCTTAGGCGGAGCGGAAGGCGGACCGCCGCTACATCAATCCTGCCAAGGCGGAAATAAGGGTAGGTTCAAGCCCTTGCCCCGATAATAATCGGGGCTTGCTTAAACCGTTAGACGTGTTGTAGCGGCGCCCCTTACCGCCCTTGCCAAAGCGGGACGGGTGGTCGCCTTTTATCAGGAGCATCTGTCAATATTAGTCAAAACTGCACCTTGACGGCCTGGCGTTCCTCGGGCGCGGCTACTTCAAAGAATTCGGATTCCTTGAACCCGAACATCCCGGCGACAATGTTAGACGGGAACATCTGAATCTTATTATTGAACCGCATCACACCGTCATTATAGAATTGCCTGGCAAAAGAGACCTTGTTCTCAGTGGACGATAATTCTTCCTGCAGAGCCATGAAGTTCTGATTGGCTTTTAGTTCCGGATAGGCCTCGGCAACGGCAAAAAGACTCTTTAACGCCTGGGTCAGGAAACCTTCCTGCTTGCCTAATTCGCCGAGATTACCCGCGGTGGATGCCTGCATACAGGCCGAACGGGCCTGGGTAACTTTTTCAAAAGTACCGCTCTCGTGTTTCGCGTAACCTTTAACGGTTTCTACCAGATTCGGTATCAGATCATAACGCCGTTTTAACTGCACATCAATTTGCGACCAGGCGTTCTTGACCATATTCCGTAATCCGACCAGTCCGTTATAAATCGCCACCAGCCACACCAGACAAACCACGACTAACCCAATCGCTCCGCCAATCATAATCCAAACCATATCGCTCCTCCTTTCGCTAACCGCAGATTACACAGATTATTACTGATTACAC
>CAKKQI010000229.1 GCA_919901895.1 Candidatus Brocadiaceae bacterium
CCGGCCACCTGGACCTTCTTAAAAAAATTATTAAAGAAGCCGTGATGCATAAGGGGTTTGCCCTGGTTGATGTCCTGCAGGTCTGCGTCACTTTTTTTAATATGTATGAATATTATAACAAAAAAGTTTATGAGTTACCTGTTCCGTCCGCCTCAGGCGGATTATCGGGAAAAGACCATTATCCGGAAAATTATGACGATGCTTTGAAGAAAATAAGGGAGTGGGATTATAATTCCGATGGGCCGATTGCCACCGGTATATTTTACCGGAAAGAACAGCCGACTTTTGAAGAACATTTTTTAAAACAACTGGGCGAACGGGCCCTGCCCTCTGGGGGACAATCTTCGCCTTTTCTTGCGGAAAGGGCGGGGCAAGTTTGCCTCGCCGCTAAAATAAAAGAAGTATTGGAAAAAGCGATTTAGTGGTTAAATAGATTAAAACAAAATAATGGTTTTTAATCTGCGTTCGCCAAAATTCGCCTCAGGCGAATAATCCTGTCCCCGAAATCTGTGTAATCAATATTTTTAGGTGAGGTGTTTTATGGCAAAACCGCGTATTATGGTTTTATATTACAGTATGTATGGAAATACCTTTGCTATGGCTAAAGGCGTGGCTGAGGGGATTAAAGAAGCCGGGGGTGAAGCGCTCCTGCGGACCGTGCCGGAATTGATTCCGTCCAGCGCTATTGATTCTAATGCCGGAATGAAAAAAGCTAGAGAGATGCAAAAAGATATCCCGGTTGCTGAAGTGGATGAATTAGGTAAGGTGGATGGGATTATTTTGGGCTCGCCTACCCGTTTTGGTAATATGTGCGCCCAGTTAAGAAATTTTTTAGACCAGACCGCTTCTTTATGGCTGAAAGGCGCTTTGATCAATAAACCGGCCGGTGTTTTTTGCTGCACCGCTTCATTGCACGGCGGACAGGAAACAACCTTGATTTCAATGATGTTGACTTTGTTTCATCACGGTTGTATAATTGCCGGTGTGCCTTATAGCGTGCCGGAATTGATTACTACTAAAAGCGGCGGGACACCTTACGGGCCGACGGCTGTGGTTGGCCCGATGGCCGACCAGTTGCCTAATGAAACCGATTTGAAAATCGCCGGGGAACTGGGCAAACGGATTACTAATATTACTAAGGCGATGTTAAAATAAACTATGCTGAAAATTTCCGAAGGAGTTTATTGGGTCGGCGCGATTGATTGGAACCTGCGGTTCTGCGGTTCGTATACCACCCCGCGGGGGACCACCTATAATGCTTATCTGGTAATTGACGAAAAAATCGCGCTGATTGATACGGTTAAATCCGGTTTTGAAGCCGAAATGCTGGAACGGATTAAAGAGATTATTGACCCGGCGAAAATAGATTATGTTATCTGCCAGCATGCGGAAGCAGACCACGCCGGGGCAATGCCTGAATTAATGAAAATTATCCCTCAAGCCCGCGTGGTGGCTACCCCGGCTTGTAAAGATATCATTTCCGAGCATTTCCCGATGAGCCGTGCTTGGAATATTCAAACAGTTAAAACCGGCGACCAGATCAATCTGGGTCAGAAAACACTCCGGTTTATCCAGACCCCGATGCTTCACTGGCCCGATAATATGGTTACCTATCTTAAAGAAAACGGAGTCCTTTTTAGTAATGATGTTTTCGGGCAGCACATTGCGACGAACCAGCGTTATGATGATGAGGTGGGTCAGCCGGTGGTTGAAGAGGCGACCAAGTATTTTGCCGTGATTGTCAGTCTCTATTCCTCGCTGGTGCAGAAAAAAATTAAAGAGATTGAAGAGATGGCGTTGGGGATAAAAATGATTGCTCCGGCGCACGGCGTTATCTGGCGCGAACCGGGTAAGATCATTGATGCCTATAAAAGATGGAGCAGCGGGGTGGCCGGACGTAAAGTTACCATTGTTTTTGATACGATGTGGCACAGCACGGAGAAAATGGCCGGGGAGATTGCCCGGGGTCTGATGGCCGAAAACGTGGAAGTGCGGGTTTTTAACCTGCGTAGCAGCGACTGGAGCGAAATTATTAAAGATATTATTGAGTCCCGGATGATTCTGGTCGGCTCGCCTACCTTAAATATGGGAATGTATCCGACCGTGGGCGGATTTTTAACTTTTCTTAAAGGGATCAAGCCGCAGAATAAAAAATCAGCGGCTTTCGGTAGTTACGGTTGGGGTAAAGGTGCGGTCAAAGCCATCACCGAAGAACTCGTTAAAATGAACTTTCAGGTACTGGATGGACTGGAGATAAAATTTATTCCGGACCGCGAAGAACTTCAAACCTGTTTTCAATTCGGTAAAAAACTAGCGCAAGAAGTTTAATTTTCCCATCTGTGTCATCCGTTAAAATCAGTGTAATCAGTGGTTAGAGGAGGATAAAAATTATGGCTAAATACCGCTGTACGGTTTGTGATTATATTTATGACCAGGCCAAAGGCGACCCGGATAACGGAATTGAACCGGGCACGCCGTTTGAAGACCTGCCCGATGATTGGCTCTGTCCGGAATGCGGGGTCGGGAAGGATAAATTCGAAAAAGTTTAACCACGGATTTCCGCCTCAGGCTGAAATACGGATTATCTAACTACGATTAACGCTGATTATCTAAAAATTGATTAACATAGATTATAAACTTTTGGCGTAGTTGACATGGGAGGAAATATGAAAAGTATCAATGGTACGAGGACGGAAAAAAATCTTATGGCTTCCTTTGCCGGCGAATCCCAGGCGCGCAACCGCTACACCTATTTTGCCGGCGGGGCGAAGAAGGAAGGTTACGAACAGGTCGCCGCTATTTTCCATGAAACAGCGGATAATGAAAAAGAGCATGCGAAACGGTTTTTTAAATTACTGGAAGGCGGTGATGTAGAAATTACCGCTTCGTATCCGGTCGGAGTAATCGGTGATACATCGGCTAATCTGGCTGCTTCAGCGGAAGGCGAACATCTGGAATGGACCAGAATTTATAAAGAGGCCGAAGAAATTGCCCGGTCTGAAGGGTTTCCGCAAATTGCCCGACAATTTAAAGAAATTGCCGAAGTTGAAGAACAACACGAACGACGCTACCGAAAATTACTGCTCAATCTTAAAGAGGGCCAGATCTTCAAAAAAGATACGGTCGTAAAATGGAAATGCCGGAATTGCGGGTATGTTCACGAAGGTAAAGAAGCGCCGAAGGAATGTTCGGCCTGTGCACACGGCCAGGCCTATTTTGAATTGCTTTGCGAGAATTATTGATAGCGGTAGGCGTTTTTACGATGTTTTACTCTAAAGATTTTTACTGTTCTTGTTTTGTCGTCTATCTCGTAAATAATTCTATAAGTTCCAACTCTGATACGCCAATCATTTTTGGAGCCAAGTATTTTTCTTGTACCAAGAGGATGTGGATTTTCTTTGAGC
>CAKKQI010000230.1 GCA_919901895.1 Candidatus Brocadiaceae bacterium
GTTTTAAAAGATTTGCAGGGGAAGGAGAGGATGGTTTTTGGGAAAAATAATTTTATATTGTATAAACTCACAGGCATTCAAACGGATGAACTGTATACTAGCGCAATTGGGTCTTTTCGTATCATCGCCACGGCGGATAAGGTGGAGGGGTGCCGAGTGAAGTTGAACATCTGGATGTATAACGAGATGTCGCGTCGTTCGTTCGGGCGTTTCGCAGATCATATCCTGTTCCGCTACAGGCCTATGGAGTCTCAATTTATGTGGTGGAATTGGAAGGAAGAATTCACGTTTGATGCCCAAGGAAAGATCACAGATCTTCCCTGCTGCGGCGGTGGAGGGTGGTAAAATGTGCTTACTGACACGTTTTGTCATTCTTCTTGTTCTCGTTTGCGCAATATCGTGCCGAGATGAGATGCAATCTTTGAATACACAAATGAGTAGAATTGAAAGTGAAACCGGGCTGACTTTCCCGGCTAACTATAAACTGGTCCATTTTTTTGAACGCGATGTGTTTATCGATCCTGTATGGGTGGCAAAAGTCATCATACCGGCCTCATCGTTCGAAAGATTTAGACAGGCTCTGATTACGAAGCCAGCCGACAATACTACCTACCATGGAGCGTTATCTAATTCGACAAGTTGGTGGAAGCCGACGAATGTAGTCTTAACAAAACAGTATTTGGCCAATCGTCAGACTTTTGTGAATGTAGTTGTGTCAAAGGAAGGTGAAGAGTTTGCTGTGTACATCGAGTGTGCAGTGTTTTAAGGAGAAGTCAGGGATGTATTTGTTAAGTCGTATCCGCACCACCCCCGATGGCTATCGGGACAGGCAAAAACAAGCCAATCGCATCACTTTTCCATTGAGAATTATCTTTAAGGTATGGTAACGAGTTGCTTGGTAAGGGAAAATAGAAGGTCTAAACCTCAACTAATCAGGTTTATTTGCCCTCAAGATAGAATGCTCCCGCCGGAATGATAAATAAATAGTTTTCATTAACTATTAGGCAACATCCTTCAATCGATAAGATTTCAACAATCCATCTGCAAACTCAATTCTTTCAATCGCTCTTTTAATTACTTTGTCGGTTTTGTCCGGCTTGTCTCTTGGTCGGTGAAAATATCGGTCGTTCGGGACTCGACCATCCAATGCCTCGTGCGGTCTATGTTCATTATAATAAGTCAGATAATCCTTTAGTAATCTATCCACCTTATCTTTGGAAAAGAATAGATAAAGATTTAAGAGTTCATATTTGAGCGAACGGAAGAATCTTTCTACTTTGCTATTTCCATTGGCCTTGCTGATCCTGGCGTAGCGGTGTTTAATATCCTGCTCTTTTAGATATTTCTTGAAATCATCGGCCGTAAATTGCGTCCCGTAATCGCTGATTAAATGCCTGGGTTTGCCGAACCTCCCAGCAGATTCTTTAAACTTTTTTATAACCCATTCCGCCGTCGGATGAAACGTGGTAGCAAGAATCATCGCCTTTCTGGAAAAATGGTCAATTACCGCCAGAATATATAACGGTTTAAAGAAAACATAAACCGTGGTCAGGTCAATACTCCAGAGATGATTCGGGTATTTCCCTTTAACGGCTCTTGCTTTTACGGGAGTTTCCTGGTCCGGCCGGCGATAATCCGGTTTTGGAGAATTTAAGATATTACGAACAGTGGACGGAGAGACATACACGCCTAATTTCCAGATAGCCATGGCAATCTTCCAGCGTCCCCAGTACGGATTATCCTCGTGAATCTCCCAGATGAGCGCAGTAATACTGACCGGCGTGCGATAAGGCGAAATATAAGAGATACGTCTGCGGGATGCCAGATTGGAAATACCCGATTGGAGTTGCTTCAGATAATTGATAACGGCTGTTTTGGAAACAGGTAAATACCGGCACACCTTACGCAACGATATATCAAAACGGAGTTTAAACCAGATGATTTGTAATTTCTTGCAAAGGCAGGGTCGTTTGGTCTTGACTTTATTCAATTCCTGCCTCATCAGGATATTGGCGTATTTAAGCCGCCTTACTTCCTGCCGCAAATAGTGAAGTTCTGATAAACAAGGCGAGGGGATAAAGAATATAGTTTTAACAGATTCAATTAACTTGATGGCTTTGCCGATAAGCCGGCTGAAATAATAAAAAACCCAGCCAGTCCAGTAATCAACAAGACAAATCAGGATGATGAATAATCGCTTTATCATAAAATTCTCTTTCTTAAATAGCAGACAATTTTAATTGAGTTTTGGAAGAACAGAGTATATAATAATGACACAAATGAGGACAATAATACAATATATCGTTGTAATTCTTCTGATAACTGCTTCAGCCGTGGTAAACGCAGAGGAATCTATCCGGCTTTCCCCGGCCGAATGGAATGCCGGCGAGGTGGAACCGGATAAAGAATACCGCCAGAATGTTAAAATCAGTTTACCCACCAGTACCACCGGAGAAATTACCCGGATAATGCCTTCCTGCGAGTGCCTGAGCGCAAAAGTGATAAAGCCCTCCTTCGTCCCGGGGACTTCGGCGGGCAGGGATAATGACGGGGAAATTGAGGTAATACTGCACGTAAACCAAACCCTTAATACCAGATTCCGTATTTATCTTTACATCCATATCAATGATGATTCCAAACCGGCGGCTAAATTCAACATAACAGGCCGGATTCAAGGCAAGGGATTTAACTTGGGCGCATCAGAAGCCGTCATCTTCCGCACCCGCGTTGCCAGAAAAAATAAATATATCAGTATCAAACTTAAACTTTTCAACTTAATAAAATATTCACTTCTCATATTGAGAAATTAATTAAAATATCCCTATGCTTAAAAACTTATGGACTCAGGCGGTATTGGAAAAACGGTTGGGACCCGGCTGGACCGGATTAAGAATTATTTTTTCTTGGCTGTCGCTCCCCTATTACCTGGCCATCGCCGGCCGGCTGTGGCTGTATCGCCTTAAATTAATAAAACCGGTAAAACTGCCGGTGCCGGTTATCAGCGTCGGCAACATTACGGCCGGCGGAACCGGTAAAACCCCGATGGTTATCTCTCTCGCCGAGAAATTAGCCGGTCAAGGAAAAAAGGTCGGGATTTTATCACGCGGTTACGGCCGCATCAAAACCAACCAGCAAAAAAATATCAACCGGCCGGCCGCCTGCCTGCCGATCAGGCAGGGTCGGCAGGACGATGACGAGGATTTTATAACATCAGAACCGGCGTCCGGCTCAAATCAACCAAATCCGGCAAAAGTATTCCGGTTAACCGGCGTTAACCGGCTCAAATCAGGTTATACGCTTATTCATAACTACGGCGTTGACACTATCATTATAGACGACGGTTTCCAGCATTTAAAATTGCATCGTGATATCAACCTGTTGATGATTGATTGTTTAAACCCGTTCGGCCACCGCCGGCTTTTGCCGGCCGGACTCCTGCGCGAACCATTATCCGGCTTACAACGCGCCGATATTTTTATCCTAACCAGAACCGATTTGGTCAACGATGAAGCCCTAAAAGATATTGAATCGTATTTGAAAAAATTTAATAAACCGGTGATTAAAAGCATCCACCGTCCGGTAAACTTAACTCCTTTAAACGGCACTTCCAATGTCACCCCCGCCCCTTTGGGGATACTGGAAGTGGTAGGGGGCGGCGGTCGGCTTTTAACGTTAGACAAACTGGCCGGCAAAAAATATTTCGGATTCTGCGGCATCGGCAACCCGGTTGGATTCCAGAAAACGCTGGAGCGATTAAGCGGCCAATTAACCGGCCTGGCTGTTTTTCCGGATCATCATCTTTATCAAACGGATAACCTCAAGCAGATTAATCTGGCGGCGGACGAAAAACAGGCCGAGTTATTAATCACGACCGAAAAAGATACCAAGCGATTGAAGTGCTTACTTGTCCCGCCACCGGCGGGGAAGGAAACCGGCCTATCTTTACCGGTTTACGCGCTTAAGATAGAGTTGGTTATTACGGAAGGGTAACCTGTTTTAGATGAAATGCTTGATCACATATAACTCATCAATTTTTCCTTTAAATTTTCCCGGGCGCGGAAGAGGAGCGATTTAACCGCCGGAACCGTCATCTTCAT
>CAKKQI010000231.1 GCA_919901895.1 Candidatus Brocadiaceae bacterium
TTCTTCCAGCGGTTGTCTTAAGACTTCCAGTGTTTTGCGGTGGAATTCAGGTAATTCATCCAGAAAAAGCACTCCGTGGTGGGCGAGCGATATTTCACCCGGCCGGGGAAAAGTCCCGCCGCCGACCAGCCCGGCGTCGGAAATGGTATGATGCGGTGTCCGAAACGGTCTGGTCCCTACCAGTGATTCACCGGAATGAAGTAAACCGGCGATACTATGGACCCGGGTGGTTTCTAAAGACTCTCCAATAGTTAAGTCCGGCAAGATGGAGGGGATTCGTTTGGCCAGCATTGTTTTACCGGAGCCGGGCGGTCCAATCATCAGGATATTATGTCCGCCGGCCGCGGCCACGGTGATGGCCCGTTTGACATGCGCCTGTCCTTTGACATCGGCAAAGTCAAAGTCATAAATATTTTCCCGGCGGAAAACATCTTCCATTTTTATCCGTAACGGCTGGATTGAAATTTGATTATTTAAAAATCCAACCGCATCTGATAAAGTGGTTACCGGGATAACGTCAATTTTTTCGACGACGCCGGCTTCGGCGGCATTCTGAGACGGGAGAATAATACCTTTAAGCCCCTGCTGGAGACAGGTCAGGGCCATAGAAAGGGCTCCTTTAACGGGCCGGAGGGTGCTGTCCAGGGCCAGTTCGCCCATGACTGCGTAGTCTTTTAATTTATTACTTTGAACCTGTTCGGCTGCGGCCATAATGCCTAAGGCAATCGGCAGGTCGTAAACCGAACCTTCTTTTTTCAGGTCGGCCGGGGCGAGGTTGATGGTTAATTTTGCCCGGGAAGGGAATTTATAACCGGCGTTACTAAGGGCGGTCCGGATGCGGTCGCGGCTTTCTTTGACAGCCGTATCCGGTAGGCCGACCATTACGACCGACGGCCAGCCGCGGGTTAGGTCCACTTCAATTTCAATCAGGTAGGCTTCTATTCCTTTCACCGCGGCGCTAAAGACTTTAGCAAACATAATTCTTACCTTTTCTTTTTGCTTCATAAAGCGCCTGGTCGGCGAGATGAATCATTTCTTCAAAGTTAGTAATTCCGTTAGTGTGATCAATTACACCGACACTGATGGTAAGATGAATTGGCTGGGAAGATTCCGGAATGATAAAAGAATGATTGGCTATTTGTTGGCGGATATTTTCCGCTAAATCCAGAGCTTTTATTTTCGGTATTTCCGGCATAATAATTAAAAATTCTTCGCCTCCATAACGGGCCGGCGTATCAATCGGACGACGTTGGCTGTTAATTAAAAGAGCGACTTCTTGAAGAATTCGGTCGCCGGCCAGATGGCCGTAAGTATCGTTGCATTTTTTAAAATTGTCTATGTCAATCATCATTAAAGACAGCGGGTGCTTGAATTGTTGCGTCTGTAAAAATTCCGATTCCAGACGTTCCATAATATACGAGCGGTTAAATAAACCGGTCAGGTTATCCTTGATGGCCATCTGGGCCAGTTTTTTATTCATATCGCTCAGTTCTCTGGCATATTCATTGGCTTCCTTCATTTTAGACTGGAGTTCGGATAGTATTTTATCGAAATAATGACCCATTTTTTCCACCTCATCGCCCGTGGCTAATTTGATGCCTTCTTTTCTGGTCGCCGCCAAGAAATTTTCAGTTTTCTGATTAAGTTGTTCGATCGATGAAAGTGAACGCCGCAAAAGCCAGAAAGCGGCGATGGACATTAGTAAAATTCCGCCAAATCCGATAAAAATACTTAGCAGGATGGAAGTATTGACCGATAAACCGGGGGAAATTTTGACCAGCAGGTAAATAAAAAAAAGGGTGGGAATGACCGACAGCAAAGCGTAAATTATCCAGATCTTGTATTTAAGCCGTTGTGATTGAAGCGAGAAAATAGGTTTTAGCATAGAGAGAAAGATTATATCTCTAACGAGATAAAGGGTCAAGAATTTTTGATTGTTCCAGTCTGAGACTGGTCTGTCCCTCCTTGGCAGAGCACAATCATTTAGAGCGTATTTCATAACCTCTTATCTGTCACCCTGAACTCGGAGACTGGGTCAAATAATCCCAAAAACATTCTTTTGTCATTCTGAACGAACTCCGCCTTAGAGACTGTAGTGAAGAATCTACTACAAGCGGTTTCATCAGGTTTTTATTAATGTGGAGACCTAAAGGTCTCCGCTACACTTCTAACCACTGATTACATTGATTCCGCTAAAGCGGGACGGATTACCCAGATTTAATCCGTCTCGCCTCATCCCGCCTGGGCGGGAAGAGGCGGGTAATCTATTCTTGAAATTAGTGTCATCGGTGGTTAGTAGCGGAAGCCTTTAGGCTTCCATCTTATGAAACTGTTTGTAATATCAATGAGTTATGCAAACGAGATTCTTCGGCTAACGCCTCAGAATGGCAATTTTGATTCATTTGACCCAGTTTCTTGTTTCAGGGTCTCTTAAGAACAGATGCTGAAACGAGTTCTCCGAAGCCCCGATGGATATCGGGGTTCTGAGTCCATCGGACAGTATGACACTACTAAAAATAGGAAATCTAGTGCTGGTTATGAAATACGCTCTAAGATGAAAACCGCTTTTCTATTGACTATTCCGGCAGAAACTTTATAATTATTATTTATGAAAACAGTTCTAAATTATTTTATTATTTTAGGTCTAATGATCCAGATTGGTTGCGGTGGTGTTAAAAAACCGCCGCTTAAAGCAATTTTACCGGCCGCCGAACAGCCGGGTTCGGTCGATGAAATTGCTTGGGGCAACCTGACCTTGAGAGAATTAAAAGAACGTCTTTATTCCAATGATGCCGAACAGCGGGTTCTGGTCGCCGATCGCCTGATCGCCTATGACAGTAAAAAATCCTTAAAAATTTTGCGTGAAGCACTGCAGAGCGACCGGCCGGAGGTCGTTCAGTCTATTCTTAAGGTTTTAGCCCTGTATCAGAATGAGATTTTCCTGGAACCGGTGCTTGATGTGCTGGAAACAAAAAATGATGCTTTTCAAAATTTAATTTTTGACATTCTCTCTAATTTTAACGGCGATGAATTGGCCGTTCTGTTGCTTAAACGTTTGGCCATAGTGGAAAAGCCGGTGCCGGCCCGTCAGAGTTTGATTCGGGCCCTGGGTTATACCAAAAGTAAGCAAGCCGTGGCTCCATTGATTGGCTTGTTGAATGAACCCTCTATCTCAAACGAACTTTTTGCCGAAGCGCATCGTGCTCTGGAAGAGATTACCAGATATTATGGCGCCAAGGGGCCAGAGGATTGGTCGCAATGGTGGCTGACCCACCAGAAATATTCCCGCGAGCGCTGGCTGGACGAAGCGGTGCTGCAATACCAGCAGTCGCTTAAAGAAAAAAATGTCCAGGTGCAAAATTTGAATAACCAGTTAGCCCTCCTTAAGATTGATTTGTTAAAGATAAAATTGGAAGAGGCCAGAAAATTAAAGGCGCAGGAAAGCGAACTTTCACTGATTCGCTCCGCCCTGACGGATGAATACACCGGCGTGCAAAAATATGCCATAGAACAATTAAGAGGCCAGCCTAAAGACAAGATCAAGGATTTGCTTCCCCGATTGATTGAAATTATGAACGGAGCCCAGCCGGAAATACGTAGTGCGGCGGTGATTACGCTGGGAGAGATTGGTGATGAAGCGGTAATTGACAATTTAATTGCTCTGTTATCTGATGTTAACGAGAACGTGGAAATTCGTAAAAATGCCGCCGGCTCGCTTGGTAAAATCGGCAGTTCTAAAGCATTAACGACGTTAACTTATTTATTAAAAGAAAATAATACGCCGATTCTTCTGGCGATTATTGATGCACTGGGTAAAATCAGGGATAAGGAATCTGTGCCGGTTTCAATTGAATGTTTACAGGCGAAAAATAAACCGGATGAAGTTCAGCAAGCCATCATAGAAGTACTGGGTGATATTAAAGACCCGCAAAGTCTGGATGTTATTATTGAATTCCTCAAAGATTCTCGCAAGCCGTTCCGTTGGTCAGCCGCGCGCAGTTTAGGCAAGATCGGTGATTCACGCGCGGTTGAGCCGTTGATAAAATTACTTGATGATGAATTTGCGGATATCAGGCAAATCACGGCTGAAATGCTGGGGCAGATTGAAGACAAATCCGCCGCGCCGGCTTTAATCAAGATGCTTTTAAACGACAAAGACTCGCGGGCGCGCGAACTGGCCGCCATCGCCCTCGGTAAAATTAAAGATGCCGAAACTGTCAGCAGTTTATTACCTTCGCTGAATGATCCGGATGAAAAAGTAATCCGGGCCGTCTGGAATTCGGTTCTTTTAATCGTTAACGACGATATTGAAACAGGCGAAAAAACTGCGGTTAATCTGGTGGAAATAAAACAATTAAGCCGAGCCGCTGATTTATACAAATTGCTTCTGGCGAATCCTAAATTTCAGCCCGCGGATGGCCGAAAAGAATTTGCGATTAATTTGCTTAGCTGCCGGATGCAACTCGGCCAGGTCTTGTTACTTTTAAATAAACCGGATGAGGCGGTTCCTTATTTGCAAGAGGTAATTAAAGAAATCCAGAATATCTTAACCGATCCGTCTCTTTTGCCAGATGTAAAGGAAAAATTAGAAAAAATTAAGACAGATTGTGAAGCCCTCTTGAAAAATTTAGAGAAAAAACCGGAATAGCCCTATGTTGTCATATCTTACGGCCGGTGAATCACACGGCGACGTCATTGTTAGCATTATAGAAGGATTGCCGGCCGGTTTAGCGGTGGATATAAATTTTATTAACCAGGAGTTAAAATTACGTCAGGGTGGGTTCGGGCGCGGACGGCGGATGAAGATGGAAAAAGACCGGGTGCAAATATTGACCGGTTTGCGCCGGGGTAAAACCATCGGTAGTCCGGTTACCCTGATGATCAAAAACTTGGTTCGGAATATTAATCAAATTAGTCCATTAACGAATGTCCGACCAGGGCATGCTGATCTGGCCGGTGCGATGAAACTGGGATTAACCGATGCGAGGGATGTAGCGGAGCGGGCCAGCGCCCGCGAGACCACCGGCCGGGTGGTGGCCGGCGCCTTGGCCAAAATTCTGCTTCATCAATTTAACATTAAAATTTTTGGTTATGTGACGCAAATCGGAGGGATTGATTGCTGTTCTGTTGTTATTCCTGAGACAACAGGAATCTATAAAAGTGGTTTTAAAAAGATTGACTCCGCTATTGAGCGAATCCGAAACCATTCGTCTTTTTATTCCTTAACGCCTGGAATAGAACCGTTATGGGCCGAAAAGATTAAAGAAGCAAAAAACAAAGGTGATACGCTGGGCGGGGTTTTTGAAATCATTGCCTTTAATGTGCCGGTGGGGTTGGGTCATTATGCCCAGTGGCATCAACGATTGGATGGCCGGTTGGCGCAGGCATTAATGGCTATTCCGTCGGTTAAAGGCGTCGAATCAGGGCTCGGTTTCTGGTCCGGTAAATTTTTTGGTTCAGAGGTTCATGATAGTGTAAAGTTTTCTAAAGGTTGCGCGTTAATGAATGCCGGGGGCGGGTTTGCCCGCCGGACCAATAAGGCCGGCGGGTTGGAAGGCGGGATGACGAATGGTGAAAATATTGTTTTGCGGGCGGCCGTAAAACCGATTCCGACTCTTCAGAATCCTCTTCCGAGCATTAATCTGAAAACAAAGCGAATGGCTTTGGCCGGAGTGGAGCGAAGTGATACTTGCGTTGTACCAGCCGCGCTGGTGGTGGGTGAGGCGGTGGTCGCTTTTGAAATCGCCCGGTCGTTTCTGGATAAATTCGGCGGTGATTCAATGGATGAACTGGACAGAAACTTTACGGCTTATCAACGTGAGTTAAAGGAAAAATATTTTAAGAACCTCTAAATTATGATAAGCGAATCAACCAAATACAAAATCGGCAATATTATTTTCCGGCTGAGACCGTTTTTTTATTTGTTGATTGGCGCGCCGATGTTTTTTATTTCCTGGCCCGCCTCAGGTGGAGAATCGGCTAATCAATATTTGACCTGGTTTTTAGGCGCCGGGACTCTGGGGCTGGCCGCCGGATTACGTATTTATTCGGTCCGTTATCTGGGTGAAAAAAGCGCCAAAAGTCGCCGCCTGATAAGTATTAACGGACCTTATCAATATGTCAGGAACCCGCTCTATATTGCCAATCTGCTCGGCGGAGTAGGCGGATGCATTGTTTTTAAATTATTCTGGTATATCCCGATTTGCCTCTTGTATATTTTCCTGATGCACCATCTTATTTTAATCTGGTATGAAGAAAAAAGGATGGCGGAAAAATTCGGCGATGCTTTTATCGCCTACCGGAATAATGTTCCGCGCTGGTGGCCGGCATTCAAACCGGTTCAATTAAATAATCAGGAAACGGCACCCAAGAATCTGACCGCCTGGGGAAAAGTATTCAGGGGTGAACTCGGCACTTTAGCGGCTGTGGGGATGACGATTATCCTGGCTTGGTTAAAAGGACAGATTAGCTAAAATATGAAACCACAGAAATCATGGTCACTCAGTTTAAAACTTTTTAAATTTGCCAAACCTTACCGGTGGTTGATCTATCTAACTATTCTGGCGATGTTAATCTATTCAGCCCTGTCGGTGGCGCCGTTATTATTAATTCAGCCGTTAATTGATAAAGGGTTAATCAGTTCCGCCGAAGGCGTCAACCTGCCGTCTCCCCAAGGCAGCATTAATCCTTTTTATTATTTACTGAAGGATGTATCACGTGAAAATTTATTCTATATCATCAGTTTAGTTTTATTGCCGCTGGTTATTCTCGGCGCCCTGTTTGATTATATTAAAGAGTATCTTTACCGTTTTATTACGCTTAAAGTTATTATTGATATCCGGAATACCCTGGCCCGGCATATTGTTAATCTTTCCCTGAATTTTTTTAATGAAAAAAAAGCCGGCGATTTGATGTCGCGCTTAACCAACGATGTTTCCACCACCCAGAGCGCGTTAGAATTTTTATTCGGCGATATTATCCTGCAACCGGTCCGGCTCCTGGCCATCTTAGTAAGTATGTTTCTGGTTAACTGGGTCGCCACGCTGGCGATCCTGCTGGTGATACCGTTATTTGCTTATCCGATTCTGAAATTAGGACGGCGGATCAGGAAGTCAAAACGGGGAAGTTTGATAAAACTCGGAGATATTACTGAGGCAATGCACCAGATGTTCAGCGGCATCCGGGTGGTTAAATCATTCCGGATGGAGGATGAGGAAATCAAGGAGTTCGCCCGGGAAAATTCCGGTTTCTTCCGCAAAGCGATGGGCGTAACCAGAGCCAAGGCCTTGAGTTCCAGTTTTATTATTCTGTTGTGCGGTTTAGGATTGTGGTTGATTGTTTTACTCGGCGGTTATGCCATTAAAAATCATAATATTACTCCGGCTACGGCGGGAACGCTTTTAATATTTTTAATGATGTTGCCGACCCCCGTTCGGATGCTGGCTAAGTCATTTAATATCCTGCAGGAATCTCTCAGCGGGGCGGAACGGGTCTTTGAGTTAATGGATATCGAGCCGGAGTTTAAAGATATTGCCGATGCCGTAGAATTAAAAGGTATCCGCCAGAGTATCAGATTTAACAATGTTTCATTTGCTTACGCTACTTGGCGAAGCGACAGCCCCGCCAATAGTGGGATAAACTCCGTCCCGTCCCAAGCGGGGCGAAGCGACAATCCCGCTGGAAGCGGGATAAACTCCGTCCCGTCCCAAGCGGGGCGAAATGCGACGCCGGGCACGAGTCCGTTGATACAGTCATCGGTGAATAACGAAATGGTTTTGTATAATATTCAACTGGAGGTAAAGCCGGGTGAGACGATCGCGGTGGTCGGGCCGACTGGGGCTGGGAAATCTACTTTGCTTGACTTGTTGGCGCGGTTTTATGATCCGACGGAAGGTGAGATTGAAATAGACGGAATTGATTTACGGCTGATTAAACGTGATTCATTGATAGACCATCTGGCCATTGTGGCGCAGGATACTTTTCTTTTTAACACAACTATCCGGGAGAATATTTGTTACGGCAGGCGGGAGGCGACCGAGGAAGAAATGATTAAGGCGGCCCGGGCGGCTAATATTCACGAATTTATTACGACGCTGGAAAAAGGATATGATACGCCGGTGGGTGAACGGGGAACGAAATTATCCGGAGGGGAACGCCAGCGGCTGGCCATTGCCCGGGCGATTTTGAAAGATCCCTGGATTCTTCTGCTGGATGAAGCCACTTCGGCGTTGGATACCGAGTCGGAACGTGCGGTTCAGTCCGCGTTGAATAATTTAATGAAAGGCCGCACGACGTTTGTGATTGCCCACCGGTTATCAACCGTCCAGAAGGCCGACCGGATTATTGTGCTGGATGATGGCCGGATTGTGGAACAGGGAAAGCATCAGGAACTCTTGAACCGCAATGGTCTTTACTGCAAACTTTATCAATTGCAATTTGGGGCATAGGCATTATTTTATAAAAGGTTGGGCTTCTACCTGCCCGGGTAAAAATTTTAAGGTAACCGCTCCGTGCCGGTAACTCGTCCAGACGGTTGCTCCGTTTTCCTGCGCCGATTCAACCAATTCATCCGCAACATTATATCCGTTGGCATTAATTAACACATTGAGCGCTTTAACCCGCCGGATTAATTCAGGCGTCAAAAAACCGGCATAACCATGATGAGGCATTACCAGAACATCTGATTTCAAATCATAACCTGAATCAATCAGCCATTGAATGGCCAGATCTTTGATATCACCGGTT